>JAQSYS010000057.1 GCA_029256005.1 Sedimentibacter sp. | reverse complement strand
GCTGTCAATCTCTGCTTGTTTGTCAAATAATTCAATTCTTAAATATACCTTTAACTTATTTGCAGAAACCAGGTGATTAATAAAATATTTCGGCTGTTCCTCCTGGGATAATACAATTTCATCTAAATTTTCCAACTCATTATCTAATGTCACAGAATTTCCTCCCCAAACAATATTTTAATACTACCTTAAATACATTTAATACTTACATTTAACAATTTGAGCTATTAACCCTTTAAAGAATTTATAGTTTGTTCAATTTCATCAGCTGTTTGAATTATTTTAGAATTAAGTTGAAAGGCTCTTTGAATTTGGATAAGTTTCACCATTTCTTCAGAAACCTCCACATTTGATGCTTCTAAATAACCTTTCATTACCTTTGCATTTTCAAGCAAAGAATATTCTGCTTCTTCATTAGCAATTCTGTATAAATTATTACCTGCTTGAGCTAAATCTGCATTATTGGCAAAAGCAAATACGCCAACATCTAATATATCGTCAGTATTTTCTATAATAATAGGCTCTTCTTCCTTATTTAAAACATATCCTCCTTGATATGTTAAATAATTTTCATCATCTATGTTTGTAACATCAAAGCTTCCGCCTCTTGTAAACAAATTTTCTTCTTCAAACTGTATGGCAAAAAAGCCCTCGCCTGTTATAGCAAAATCTGTTGGTGCTCCAGTCAAATATGGAGCTCCTTGGCTAAAAATAACATCTGTTTTATTTATTTTTGATCCGCTTCCTGATTTTAAATCTGAATTTGCACCTTCTGGTTCCCTTATATTTGTATATAACAAATCAGAAAATTCAGCCTTAGTTTTTTTAAAACCTTCCGTTTGTAAATTTGCCATATTATTTGACAGTACATCTAAATAATTTTGATTGCTCATTGCTCCGTTAGTTGCTGTGTAATATGCCTTAATCATTTTTTCCTCCTGGTAACGAGTTTATATCGTTCATGATAACACTCATTCGAATGCTTTATTTCTTTTATCCTATTTTGCCTATTTCATTTACTGCCTTATCGTTTATCATGTCATAAATCTTAAGAGCCTGGGCTGCTGACTGTAAAGCTCTTTGAGAAGACATCATTCCTGTCATTTCTTCTGTAATGTTTACGTTGGATCTTTCTATTGTATTATTGACTATCAAAGGATAATCAACTAAATCAGGCTCTATGTTAGAGGTAAACAATCCCTCTCTTATTTTGTTCAAGCTATTATAATCAGCAAAATCATAGACAGCAATGTTGTCAATTACCTCATCATCTACTGTTATACTTCCGTCTTCAGAAAAAACAAATTTGTCAGTCCCTATATAAATATCTCCAAATTCTCCCTGAACCCTTCCGGAACCTTCAAGAATAAGGTATCCCTCTTCATCAATATTAAAACTTCCGTTACGTGTGTATAATATTTGTCCATTGCTATCGATTGCAAAAAAACCTGCTCCCATAATTGCAAAATCAGTAATGCTGCCTGTTTCCTCCAATGAGCCCTGTGAATGTATGGAATTGTTTTCCTCTAGTATTCGTATTAAAGAAACGTTATTTATTGGAGTTGCTTCTTCGTTTATTCCGTTCTGTTTGTATTTATTTATCAACAAGCTTCCAAAGTTAGAAGTCACAGCTTGTTCTTTTTTATAGCCTGCTGTGTTCATATTAGCAATATTGTTGCTTGATATATCTATTTTTCTCTGCTGCGTAAGCATTCCTGATGCTAAAGTATAAAATCCCCTTGACATATAATCACCTCATATATTTTTTGTATATCCGTTTGAATAATCTTTTATAACTTTTTCAAGCTTTTGAAGTGCTGATGTATGAATCTGCGAAACCCTCGAATTGCTTATATTTAAAATATCTGCAATTTCCTTTAACTTTATTTCTTCCTTGTAATAAAGAGAGATTACCAGCTTTTCCTTCTCATTGAGATTTTCTACACCTTCAACTAATACAGTATAAAGCTCCTTTGTTTCGATTTCATTTTCCGGAAGTGCATAGCCGCTTCCTATATCAAATTCTTTCAGATTTGTCTCTCCAAGCAATTCTTCAAAGGAAAGTATACTTGTGCCATAAGCATTATTTATAATGCTGTTATATTGTTTTATATCCATTTTTAAATGCTCAGCAATTTCAGAATCTTTAGGTGCTCTTCCCAATCTGTTTGAAAGCTCATCCTCAGCTTCTTTAACACTTTTATAGTCACTTTTAATCTTTCTAGGTATCCAGTCCTGTTTCCTGACATAGTCAATAATAGCTCCTTTTATTCGGATAGAGGCATATGTTTCAAATCTTGTATTCTTTGATCTGTCATATTTTTCTATAACATCCATTAGAGCTATTATTCCTTCATTGACAATATCCTCAACGTCTCCATAATTCTGATAGATGCCCCTTAGTTTCAAAGCGATTATTTTAACTAAATAGCTATACTTTTCAATTATTAAATTCCTCATTTGAGTATCTCTGGCAGCATAATATTGTTTCCATAATTCATCTTCAGAGATATCAGCTTTGTAATCATTAGTTAAAACCATTTTCATCACTCTCTCATTTATATTGCAATATTGCCTAACGCCTGTATTTGAACCGAGTTGTCAATTTCATTGAAAGACAATACTACGGCTTTTGGGTAAAACTGATCTAAAAGCTTTCTGAAATAACCTCTTACAAACGGTGATGTAAGAATTATAGGAATATTTATTTCAGATTTTAAATTACTTATTTGTTCAAGAAGCTGGCTAACAATTTTCTGCAACAGTTCTGGATCTATGGATAAATATGACCCCTTGTTATCTTTGTTTATTGCATTTAATACCAATTTTTCTACTTCTGTGCTTAATGTAATAACTCTTATTTGACCACCATCAGACCACTTATGAGTTATAGTTCTTCTTAAGGACTGTCGAACGTATTCTGTTAACATTTCAGTATCCTTAACTGAAGTACCATAGTCGCTGATTGTCTCTAAGATTGTTTCTAAATCTTTAATTGGAATTCCTTCCTTTAACAAGTTGCCCAAAATTTTTTGAAGATTACCATGCGAAACAATTCCAGGTACTACTTCATCAACTAATGATTCATTTATTTTTCTCACATTACTCAACAACTGATTTAAATCCTGTCTTGACAGCAATTCATTGGCATGAATTTTAATAATCTCTGACAAATGAGTTATCAAAACAGATAATGGATCAATAACTGTGTAGCCGTAAATTTCAGCTAGCTCTTTTTTATCCTTTGTAATCCATTTACTTGGAATTCCATAAGCTGGTTCTATGGTTTCGATTCCATCTACATCTCCTGTCAGATTTCCTGGATCCAAGGCAAGGAAATATTCAACCAGCAACTCACCTCTTGCAACCTCTTCACCTTTAAGTTTTATGGCATACTCATTCGGATTTAAATACCCGTTATCTCTTAACCTTACGGAAGGCACCACCATTCCCATCTCCTGAGCAAATTGACGTCTAAACATCACTACTCTGTCTATGAAATTTCCTCCGCTTGATTCGTCAACCAATGGAATCAAACTGTATCCTACTTCCATTTCAACAGGATCAATTTGAATAAGTTCATATATGTTATCAATATTCCTGAAATATTCTTCTTCAGTTGCAGGTTGACTTTCCTCCGTCTTTTCTGCAGTTCCAATTTCTTTATTTATAAAGTTATTATTTAATTTCAATAAACTACTTCCTAAAATTAAGAATATTGCTGAAAGTGTCAATACTTGTGGTATTGGAAATCCAGGAATCAAAGCCATGGATAACAACACAATTCCAGATATTATAAGCACAAGAGGTTGCGATTTTATTTGCCTTATCAAATCTTCATTTAAGCTTGATTCTGACGCTGCTCTTGTAACAATCATACTTGTAGCAGTTGATATAAGTAAGGCCGGTATCTGCGAAACCAGACCATCACCTACAGTTGCTATTGAATAGGTTTGCAAAACTTCAGTAAAGGTAGAGCCACCTTGTACCATCCCAATGATAATTCCACCCACAAAGTTAATGGAAGTTATTAAGATGGACATTATGGAATCGCCCTTTACAAATTTTGTGGCACCATCCATTGCTCCATAAAAATCTGCTTCTCTTTGAACATTGTTACGTCTTCTTTTTGCATCACTCTCAGTTATTATTCCTGAACTTAAATCTGCATCAATTGCCATCTGTTTACCAGGCATGGCATCCAAAGTAAATCTTGCAGTAACTTCTGCTACTCTTTCTGCTCCCTTTGTTATAACTACAAATTGCACTAATACAATTATTATGAATATTATGAATCCAACTACTGCGTTACCCTGCAATACAAAGTTACCAAAGGTTGCAATAACTGCTCCTGCTTCTCCGCCATTCATCATTATTAGTCTTGTTGAAGAGACATTTAATGACAATCTAAACAATGTTGTTATTAAAAGAAGTGAAGGAAATACAGAAAATTCTAATGCTTCTTTTATATACATTGTTGTAAGCAAAATAATAATTGAAATGGCTATATTAATAATAAACATTAAATCCAGAAAAAATGGAGGCAATGGGATTATTATCATTAGTATTATTGCTATTATAAATAAAGAAATTGAATTATTTAATATGCTTTTCATTATACTGGTTTTCCTTTTTTCTTAATCCTATATACCCAAGCGAGTATTTCTGCAACAGGTTCATAGAATTCTAGTGGTATTTCTCGATTTATGTCTGTACTTGCATACAAAGCTCTTGCCAATGGTACATTTTCTACTATATTAATTTTATATTCCTCTGCTTTTTCAACTATCTTCATAGCAATATTATCCTTGCCCTTGGCTAAAACAATTGGAGCTTTATCTTTCTCTATATCATACTTAATGGCGATGGCATAATGCGTAGGGTTTCTAATTATTACATCTGCTGTAGGAACCTGCTGCATCATTCTTGTCATAGATATTGCTCTTTGTTTTTCTTTAATTTTGCCTTTTATATGAGGGTCCCCTTCAAGTTGTTTGTATTCTTCCTTTACATCCTGCTTAGACATTCTGATGTTTTTTTCATATTCCCACCAAGAGTACAAGAAATCAAATGCTGATATTACGACAAAAGCAATTATAACGCTTTTTACTATTACCATTACAGATGTTGAAATAAATTTGACTCCTGCAACTAAATCCAATGATACTAAGCTAGGGACTTGAATTAAACTATCTATTATAGAATTATATATTACATATCCCAAAATAAAGATTTTAATTGAATTTTTTATCACTTCCACCATAGAACGGATAGAAAACATCCTCTTAATTCCGGTTAAGGGATTCAATTTTGAAAATTTGAATTTAATATTTTCCCTTGAAATTAAAAATTTTGTTTGTGCCCCTGTAAACACTACTGATGCAGTCATTACTGCAACTGCTAATAACCCTGTAGATGCAAAAATTGTAAATGACATATCCTTAAACAGCTGGGTGATAAATGTATCATTAAAATCATAGGTTGTTTTCATAAGTGAAATGTATTTATGGAATATATCTGTAGTATATCTAAAAATATGGGGGGTCCAAAATTCCAAAATATAGAACGATATGGCAATAACCCCTACAGTTACTACATCCTTACTTTGTAATACATTTCCTTTTTTTCTCTCATCCCGCCTTTTCTTGGGGGAGGCCTTTTCGGTTTTATCTTCGCCTGCCATAATAATCCTTCATGTTTACGTAATTAATGCGCTTAAGCTCTTTTCAACAGTTTCAAACATCAAGGTAATTGTATTATCTATAAACGTTGAAAATGTTGGTACTAAAATCATTATAAGCGCTAAGCCTACAATTATTTTCAACTGTACATTTACTGAGAAAACTTGTATTTGAGGTATTGCCTTCATTAGAATCCCTATACCTGCTTCCAGTATTATTTCAACTGCCATTATTGGCATTGAAAGTTTTAAAGAAAGTATTAATATCTGCTGAAATAATTGAACCATGTTGTAAAACAATTCTTTTGGTATTGAGAAATTGCCTATCTCAATCAATCTACATGAAGTGATAAATATTTTTATCAGAGTTAAATGACCATTTGAACCGAAAAATATAAATATCAAAATCAAATTTAAAAAACTTCCTGTAATACCCATTGAAACATTACTGCTAGGATCATAAATTTTCGACATAGACATTCCCATCTGCATATCTAATACTTCGCCGCTTATAACAACTGTGCTGAAAAACAAGCTTATAATGTATCCAATCATATAGCCAATAAATATTTCCTTTATTATAAGAAAAATATATACTATCAATAAGCCTACTTCCATGTCACCCGAGGGAGGTATAATGTTATAAACAGTTATTGTTAAAAACAAGCTCATAGTAGTTTTTAAAAGAGCAGGCAGGTTCCCTCTGCCGAAAATCTGATTAAAAAATATACATCCGCCCATTCTAGCAAGTATTAATAAAAAATATGTGAACTCTCCCGAAAGTGTCATATTAAATCCTCATTAACTTACTGTAAGCATTAACTCGAATACATAGTAAGTAAAGTCAGACATCACTTCCATCATCCAAGGTCCTAAGGATATAAGTAAAATGGCTGTAATCAGAAGTTTAGGAACGAATGTCAGTGTTTGTTCATGTATTTGCGTTGCTGCCTGAAATACAGCTATTACCAATCCAATTATTAAGCTTACAATCAGTATCGGCATTCCTATTTTGAAAGCTGTAGCTGCTGCTGCTTGCATTAATTCCATTACCAATGAAATGCTCATATAATTTCTCCTATATTAAAAGTTAAAAGTTGTGACCAGTGTCTTAAACAATAAGGACCATCCATCCACAACGACAAACAGTAATATTTTAAATGGCATGGATATCATAACAGGTGGAAGCATCATCATTCCCATGGACATTAACACACTTGAAACTATCATATCTATTATTAAAAATGGGATGTAAAGTAAAAAACCTATAATAAAAGCTCTTTTTAATTCGCTTGTTATAAACGATGGAATAATCAAAGTCAATGGCAATTCATCGACACTTTCTGCATCCTTAATTTCCTGGTTATTTGACATGTCAACAAACATTTTAAGCTCGCTGTTACCTGTTTGCTTCAGCATCCAAATTTTTATTGGTTGAGATGCTTTCTCAAAAAATTCTTCCTGTGTTATTTCTTCATTTTTATATGGTTCATAAGCTTGAGTGTTGATTTCTTCTATTACAGGAGACATCACAAATAATGTTAAAAACAACGCTATTCCTATCAAGACTTGGTTAGGTGGTGTTTGTTGAAGCCCTAGCGCATTCTTTAAGAATGACAAAACTATTATTATTCTTGTAAAAGCTGTCATCATGATTAAAATGGAAGGAATGAGTGAAACTACTGTCAAAAGAACGAGAATTTCTACTGTTTCGGCAGCATTTCCATTTATATCCATATTGATGACTCCGCCATATACGGGCTGAATATTCAATACTATTAGTATCAGCATTGTGATAAGTAATTTTATTGATCTTAATCTGTTGTTCATTTGTTCCTCTTTCATAGAGCCTTACTTTTTTAAAACTTTATTGAGAATATTGATAAAATCCATATTATTTTCTGCCTTTACTTCAGGCAAAAGCTTGAAATCTTCTAATTCATTAATAATATTAATATTCTTCTCTGTTATACTGATAAGATAATACTTATTGCATATCTCTGCTATAGCCAGAAACTTATTTTGCCCCAGCATTATCTTATCGATAATATTAATGTACCTAGACTTCATTGCTATAGTGGTCTTTGTTGAAAGCCATTTCGTGGAATAATATGTTAAAAATAATACTAAAATTATCCCCAAAAGTGATAGAATAAGTGAAAAAACATCCTTAATATCAATCATCTCCTATCCAAGTATACCTTGAACAGTCTTTAAAACCCTATCTGCTTTAAATGGTTTTACTATAAAATCTTTAGCGCCGGTTCTTATTGCTTCAACAACCATAGACTCTTGTCCCATTGCTGAACACATTACTATTTTCGCATTAGGATCCATTTCTTTTATTTCTTTTAATGCTTCCAAACCATTTTTGTTAGGCATTGTTATATCCATTATTACCAAATCAGGCTTTTCAGCTTTGTAAGTTTGTACTGCTTGTTCTCCGTCTGATGCCTCAAGCAAATTTTCATAACCATTCTTTTTTAAAGTATCCTTTATCATCATTCTCATAAAAGCCGCATCATCTACTATTAATATTTTGTTATCCATTTTTTCCTCCGTTAGCAATTTATAAAGTTATTTTTATTAATTCATCTTTTTTTACTATTTCAACTACTCTGACTCCGAAATTATCATTAACCACTACGACCTCACCTTTAGCAATTAACTGCCCATTAACTATAATGTCAACTAATGCGCCTGCTTGTTTATCAAGTTCTATAATGGTTCCTTGTGTAAATTCCAAAATATCTTTTATCTGTCTTTTTGATTTGCCTATTTCTACACTAATTTCTAGCGGAACTGACATTATTAATTCAAGATTAGAAAGTTGTTCTACTGAAAGATGATCCTCATCTTCTTCAAAATCTTCAAATTCAATAGACCTTACATTAACCGGAATATGCTCTTTTTTCTTTTGCTTTAATTTCTTTTGAGATTTCTTAACAGGTACTTTGATCTCATATTCTTCATCTTCATCTTC
>JAQSYS010000056.1 GCA_029256005.1 Sedimentibacter sp. | reverse complement strand
GTATCAGCTGGAGTTATGGAGCCAGTGTTTGTAGATGAACCACAAAAACTTAAAGTAGGCGAAGAATATGAATTTGCAGCAGAAGAAAGAGGCACAATAGCTCTTGATGGAGAAAAAGAAATTGAGTTTTCACCTGGAGACAAATTCACATTTAAAATAACAAGAAACGGCCCATATCACGTTAATGTTGTTAAGGCTCTAGAAATTGCACAACTAGGTGGATTTTTAATTAACATTACTGGATAGTCCAAAATAATATCAAAATTGTGACATTGTAAGTGACGAAATGCTTTGATATTCCAAGTATATTTCGCTCATCAATAATCTAGATGTAATTGACGAATGTATTTTTTTGTGATAAACTTATAAATATGAGAACTGTAAAAAAATATGGCAAGGGAGTTATATATGGATAAATTTGAACTTTTGAAATTTGTTGACCACACTCTGCTGAAAGCGTTTGCAACATGGGAAGACATAAAGGTTATTTGCGAGGAAGCAATAGAATACAAGACTGCTTCAGTATGTATTCCACCTTGTTACATAAAGAAAATTCAAGAAGAGTATGGCGAAAAAATAAATATATGCACTGTTATTGGGTTTCCACTTGGTTATTCGGTAACTGAAGCAAAAATTGAAGAATGCAAAAAGGCTTTAGAAGATGGTGCTAATGAAATAGATATGGTTATTAACATATCAGATGTAAAAAATAAATTGTATAAAAATGTGGAAGACGAAATAAGAATTATTAAGAAAACAGTAGGCGATAAAATATTAAAAGTAATAGTAGAAACTTGCTATTTGACTGAAGATGAAAAAATAGAAATGTGCCATGCAGTTACTAACGCAGGGGCTGATTATATTAAAACATCTACCGGTTTTGGAACTGGTGGAGCAACAATGGAGGATGTTCAATTATTTAAAATGCACATCGGACCAAATGTAAAAATCAAGGCTTCTGGCGGTATCAAAAGTGTAGAAGATATGGAAGCATTCATCAAAGCAGGTTGTTCAAGACTTGGAACAAGCTCGGCAATTAAGCTGATAAATGACGCAAAATAGCGTTAATTTATAAATTATTTTTATAAAAATTAATATTTGGAGGAAGAAAGTATTATGAAATTATGGAGAAAATTAGCTATTGTAGCACTTGCTCTTGTGATGATATTATCATTATCAGCATGTGCAAAAGCACCAGCACCAACTCCAGAAGCTCCTGCTGAAACTCCAGCAGAAACTCCTGCTGAAGAACCAAAAGATGGTACATTTGAGATTGCTCTTATTACTGACGTTGGAACAATTGATGATAAATCATTTAATCAAGGTGCTTGGGAAGGCGTTGTTGCTTATGCAAAAGAAGCAGGCAAGACATACAAATATTATAAACCAGCAGAAAAATCAGATGATGCTTATTTAACATCAATTGATTTAGCAGTTAAAGCAGGTGCAAAAATTATTGTATGCCCTGGTTTCTTGTTTGAAGTTCCTGTATTTAACGCTCAGGACAAATATCCAGAAGTTAACTTTATAATCCTTGATGGTAATCCACATGCAGGAGATTATAACCCAGTTGTAAAAGAAAATACATTGTCAATATTCTATGCAGAAGAAGAAGCAGGATTCTTGGCAGGATATGCAGCTGTTAAAGACGGCTACAAAAAATTAGGTTTTATGGGTGGCATGGCAGTTCCAGCAGTTGTTCGTTTCGGATATGGATATGTTCAAGGAGCAGAGCAAGCTGCTAAAGAATTAGGTTTAGCTGATGGAGTTGAAATTAAATATACATATGTTGGAAACTTTGATGCTTCACCAGAAAATATGGCTAAAGCAGCAGCATGGTATAACGAAGGAACAGAAGTTATATTTGCTTGTGGCGGAGCTGTAGGAAACTCAGTTATGAAAGCTGCTGAAACAGCAAAAACTAAAGTTATAGGCGTTGACGTTGACCAATCTGCTGAATCAGATACAGTTATTACTTCTTCAATGAAGAACTTAACTAAATCAGTGTATGATGCTTTAACTGAGTATTATGATAATGCATTTAAAGGCGGAGAAATAATTTCTTTGGATGCAACCGTTGGTGGAGTTCAACTTCCAATGGAAAATTCAAGATTTGCTACATTCTCACAAGCAGATTATGATGCTGTTTATGGAAAAGTTGTTAAAAAAGAATTTAAAATATTAAATGATGCTGATATATTAGAAATAGGTACAAAAGCAGGAAAGACTGCTGAAGAAGTAACAGCAGCAATTATTCCTGTAGAAAATGTTAAAGTTGAAGTAATTAAATAATTAAATAATTAAATAAATACATTGAGGTTGCTTTATTAGGCTTTAGCCTTTTAAGCAACCTTATTCATAAATTTAAGTTTAGGTGGTACTTTTATGGATTACGTAATTGAAATGAACCATATTTCTAAAATTTTTGGTAATTTCAAAGCTCTTGATGATGTTAGTTTAAGTGTGAAAAAAGGTGAAATTCATGCCCTTCTTGGTGAAAATGGTGCGGGTAAATCTACTCTCATGAGTGTTTTGTTCGGATTGTACCAAGCTGAAAAAGGTGACATTTTAATTAATGAAAAGCCAGTTAAAATCAACAATCCAAATGATGCTAATGACCTTGGTATTGGAATGGTACATCAACATTTTAAATTGGTTCATAATTTTACAGTGCTAGAAAGCATTTTGCTAGGTAAAGAAACAACTAAAAATGGTTTTTTAAAAATGGATGATGCAAGAAAAAAGATTAATGATTTAAGTGAAAGATATAAATTGAAAATAGACCCTGATGCACGAATATCTGATATTACTGTAGGTATGCAGCAAAGGGTTGAAATACTTAAGATGCTTTACAGAGACAATGATATATTAATTTTTGATGAGCCAACAGCAGTTTTAACTCAACAAGAAATAGATGAGTTAATGAAAATCATGAAGGAAATGACCGAAGAAGGCAAATCAATTGTTTTTATTACTCATAAATTAAATGAAATAAAAGCTGCAGCTGACAGATGCAGTGTATTACGTAAAGGAAAATATATTGGTACTGTTGATGTTGAAACAACATCAAAAGAACAAATGTCTGAAATGATGGTTGGAAGAAAAATAAACTTTGTAATAAATAAAGAAGATTGCGTCTCTACAGAACCAGTTTTAGAGGTGCAAAATCTTACAATAAGGTCTAAAGATTCTAAGAAAAATATAGTCAATAATGTATCCTTTCAAGTAAACAAAGGAGAAATTCTTTGCATTGCTGGAATTGACGGAAATGGACAGTCTGAATTGGTACAAGGTATAACAGGATTGATGCCTATATCATCAGGAAAAATTATATTAAATAAAAATGATATTACAAAACAATCCATAAGACAAAAATGCAGACAGGGTTTTGCACATATACCGGAAGACAGGCAAAAGTTTGGTCTTGTCCTGGATTACAGCTTAAAAGAAAATGCAGTATTACAGACTTATTATGAGCCTAGATTTCAAAACAAAGGATTTATAAAATTTGAAGCAGTAAGTGATTATGCAAAAAAATTAATAGAGAAATTTGACATTAGAAGCGGACAGGGAGAAGATTCAGTTGTACGAGGAATGTCAGGAGGAAATCAACAAAAACTGATTGTTGCAAGAGAATTAGACAGAAATCCTGAAATTATTATTGCTGTCCAACCAACTAGAGGTTTGGATGTTGGTGCAATTGAATATATTCATAAACAAATTATTGAACAAAGATGTTCAGGGAAAGCAGTTTTATTGATATCTTTAGACCTTGATGAAGTAATGAATGTTAGTGACCGTATACTTGTTATGTATGAAGGTGAAATTGTTGGAGATTTAAATCCTAAAGATGTGACTGTGCAAGAATTAGGACTTTATATGTCTGGAACAAAAAGGAGTGTAAACTGATGAAGAATAAGTTTAATCTTAATATACCAATCAGCAAATGGGGAATTAGCTTTTTCTCTGCTGTAGCTGCAATAGTAATAGGACTCCTTTTCGGATTTATTATATTATTAATTAGCAATTCTAAAGAAGCTGTTCCTGGCTTTATTGCAATTTTGCAAGGAGGATTTGCTGATGGAGCAAAAGGAATAGGTGATGTTTTATATAATGCAACTCCTATTATTTTAACAGGACTTTCAGTAGGCTTTGCTTTCAAAACCGGATTATTTAATATTGGCGCATCAGGACAATTTACAATGGGTGCATTTGCTGCCATTTTTATTGGGATTAAATTTTCGTTTTTGCCAGGACATTTACACTGGATTGTTGCTTTGATTGGTGCAATGGTGGCTGGCGGATTATGGGGATTGCTGCCAGGAATTTTAAAAGCATTTACTAATGTACATGAAGTTATTTCTTCCATTATGATGAATTATATAGGAATGTACTTAGTTAATATGATGATTGTTGACTATGTTCACGATAAAATTAAAAATCAAAGTCTTCCTGTTGCAAAGACAGCGATTTTACCAAAAGCCGGACTTGATAAATTATTTGAAACTAATAATTTAAACATTGGAATTCTTATTGCAATACTAGCTGTTATAGTTATATATATTATTTTAAATAAAACAACCTTTGGATTTGAACTAAAGGCATGCGGATTAAGTCCTACTGCCAGCAAGTACGCAGGTATAAATGCAAAAAGGAATATCATATTGTCAATGGTTATAGCTGGTGCATTATCAGGCTTAGGAGGAGGACTTTTGTACCTTGCAGGTTCAGGCAAGTATCTGCAGGTTGTTGATATGCTAGCTCCTCAAGGATTTAATGGTATATCAGTAGCACTTCTCGGAATGTCTCATCCAATCGGAATTTTGTTTGCTGGATTGTTTATTGCACACTTAACCGTAGGTGGTGTAAATATTCAATTATATTCCTTCGTGCCGGAAGTAATTGATATAATAATTGCTGTTATAATTTATTGTGGCGCATTTGCATTAATGTTTAAAAATATAATTTTAAAATTAAATAAACGTGGAACTAAAGAGGAGGCCGGCAAATGAACACAGTATACTTTTTAGCTCAACAGACTATGTTTTTTGCAATTCCTTTGCTCATAGTAGCTTTGGGTGGAATGTTTTCTGAAAGAAGCGGTGTTGTCAATATTGCACTTGAAGGAATTATGGTTATGGGTGCATTTGTCAGTATTTCATTTATCAGCTTTTTTCAAAATGTGATGAGCGGACAGCTGCTTCTATTATTGGCAATAATAATTGCAGGATTGACAGGAGCATTATTTGCACTTTTTCATGCATTTGCATCTATAAATTTAAGAGCAGATCAAACTATCAGCGGTACTGCTCTCAACATGTTTGCTCCTGCCTTTGCAGTATTTGTGGCAAGAATGATACAAGGAGTTCAGCAGGTACAGTTCAAGGATACATTCCATATTTCTAAGGTGCCTTTTTTGGGAGACATACCTATTTTAGGGCCAATATTGTTTCAAAACTGCTATATAACAACATATATTGGAATAGCTATTGTTATAATAACTGAAATAATAATAAATCATACCAAATTTGGATTAAGATTAAGATCCTGTGGTGAATACCCTCAAGCTGCTGATTCAGTAGGTATTAATGTTTATAAAATAAGATATGCCGGAGTATTGATTTCAGGTATGCTTGGAGGAATAGGAGGCTTAGTGTTTGTTGTTCCAACATCTACAAACTTCAATGCAACTGTTGCTGGTTACGGATTCTTAGCATTAGCGGTTCTAATATTTGGACAATGGAGAACAAATAAAATTTTCTTTGCAGCATTTTTCTTTGGAATAATGAAGACATTTGCTGCAGCATACTCAGGAATACCTATATTAAAAGAACTTCCTATTTCAAATGAAGTTTATAAAATGATTCCTTATATTGCAACTTTAATAGTGCTTGCCTTTTTCTCAAAAAGCTCACAAGCACCAAAAGCATCAGGAATTCCATATGACAAAGGGTCTAGGTAATAAAAATCGCTATATAATAGCGATTTTTTATTAATAACATATAAATTCAGTTGAATATTGTCCATTTACTTGGTAAAATATAAAGTAAGTTGGTATGAATTAAATCTATATACTGAAAGGAGCAATTATGTATTCTGATTATAAAGCTTGGATAGGAAAGAGTGATAAAAGAGTTTTTTTAGAGCCTAAGATGGCTAACAGACACGGTCTCGTGGCAGGCGCAACAGGCACAGGAAAAACAATTACCTTAAAGGTTCTTGCAGAGTCTTTCAGTGAAATGGGAGTTCCGGTATTTCTTGCAGATATTAAGGGAGATTTGGCGAGTCTTGCTTCTCCTGGCGTTGACAATGAAAATATGCAGGAAAGAATTAAAAGGTTTGGAATAGAAAATTTTACATACAAATCTTTCCCGGTACAATTTTGGGATGTATTCGGTGAAGAAGGACTTCCTGTAAAAACTACTATATCAGAAATGGGACCATTGTTGCTATCAAGAATTTTAAATTTAAATGATACACAGACAGGAATACTAAACATAGTATTTAGAGTTGCTGATGAAAACGGATTACTATTGCTTGATTTAAAGGATCTGCGAGCAATGATTCAATATGTTGGAGACAATTCTAAGGAATATACCTTGAAGTATGGCAACATAACTGCTCAAAGCATTGGAGCTATACTAAGAAGCTTACTGACATTAGAAGATCAGGGAGGCAATTATTTTTTTGGTGAACCTGAGCTTGATTTTAAAGATTGGATGAAGTGTTCTGAGGATGGAAGAGGTTATATTAATATCCTTCACAGTGCGAAATTGTTTTTAAATCCAGCGTTATATTCAACATTTTTGCTATGGATGCTTTCAGAGTTGTTCGAAAACCTTCCTGAAGAAGGGGATTTAGAGCAACCGAAGATGGTATTCTTCTTTGATGAAGCTCATCTGTTGTTTGAAGATGCACCAAAGGTTTTGTTAAATAAAATTGAACAGGTAGTTCGTTTGATACGTTCTAAAGGAGTAGGCGTTTATTTTGTAACACAAAGTCCTAATGATCTACCGGATGAAATTCTTGGTCAGCTTGGAAATAGAATTCAGCATGCACTTAGAGCTTATACACCTGCAGACAGAAAAAAGGTCGTAACAGCGGCAGAAACCTTCCGTGAAAATCCTGCATTTGACACAGTTGAAGCAATTACTCAGCTTTCAACAGGAGAAGCACTAATTTCATGTTTGGATGAAAAAGGAAGCCCAAGCATAGTTGAGCGTGCTTTTATACTACCACCACAAAGTCAGTTCGGAACAATTGATGATGATTTAAGAAAGCAAATAATTACAAACTCATTGCTATTCAATAAATATAGCAGAATAATAGATAGTGAATCTGCATATGAAATGTTAACAGAAAAAGGTCAACAAGATCTTGAAGAACAAAAATTACAAGAAGAAAAGCAAAGATTAGAAAAAGAAAGACTTGTAGAAGAAAAAGCAAGGGAAAAAGAACAAAAGGAACTTGAAAAGTTAAGAAATAAAAAAAGCAGCAGATTAAGCCCCGTTGACAGAGTCACTAATTCTGCTATGAGCGCCATCGGAAGAGAAATCGGAAGATCACTAATCAGAGGTATTTTGGGTTCCTTAAAAAGATAAGCATGAATGAGGTGAAGTAATGAAAGTATCAACTAAAGGCAGATATGGGTTACGTGCTATAATTGATTTGTCAGTTAATTCAACTGGCGATTATGTTTCGTTAATAAGTATAGCAGAAAGACAAAATATTTCTAAGAATTATCTTGAACAGG
The DNA here is from genome assembly GCA_029256005.1 of Sedimentibacter sp. GTDB lineage: Bacteria > Bacillota > Clostridia > Tissierellales > Sedimentibacteraceae > Sedimentibacter. The sequence goes on along the minus strand of JAQSYS010000056.1, from coordinate 936 downwards.
TTTTTTCAGCACTTAGAAAGACAGGAATAGTAAAAAGCGTGAAAGGTTCTCAGGGCGGTTATCTTCTTAACGGAGAAACTTCAGATATAAGGGTTGGAGATGTTTTAAGGGCACTGGAGGGCGATTTGTCCGTAGTTAAGGATGAAGAAAACATTAATAATAAAATAGAAAGATGCATCAAAAAAAATCTTTGGGACAAAATAGATGAGCAAGTATTTGATATAATAAACAACATAACACTTGAAGATTTAATAAATGAATACAACAAAGGAAATGACTCTCTAATGTACTATATATAGTAGGTATTTCTTATGTATGAAAAGAATAAAGGTTATGATTATGAAAATATTTCACATAAGTATTTGTTAGCTAATGGATATGCAATTATAGAAAAGAATTTCAATTGCAGGATGGGAGAAATTGATGTTATTGCATCTAAAGACGGCATACTCCATTTCATTGAAGTTAAAGGACGTTTAAACACTGAACACGGATATCCTAGAGAAGCAGTAAACAATGCAAAACAAAAAAGAATAATTTCAGCTGCCAAGTATTATTTTATGCTTAAGGGTTCCGATGATATTCCCTGCCAGTTTGATGTAATAGAAATTATTATTGAAAATAGAGAAATTAATTATATTGAAAATGCATTTTGGTCCAACACTTGATAAATATAAAAATTTATGATATTATTTCAATAAAATTTTTATTAATAATGCTAGGAGAATAAATGAACAATCAGGAAACAAACAGAAAAAACAAATACACCGTATCATTTACCACCTTGGGATGCAAAGTTAATCAATTTGAAACTGAAGCTATGACAGAGCTTCTAGAAAAAGAAGGCTTTGTGGTTCTTCCTTCAGGAGAGCAAAGTGATATTTATATAATAAATACTTGCGCTGTAACAAAAGAAAGCGAAAGAAAATCAAGACA
>JAQSYS010000055.1 GCA_029256005.1 Sedimentibacter sp. | reverse complement strand
AAGATATGATACGTCTAAGTTCTTGATGATGATTGAAAATAAATTTTTAGAAACTTTAGAATCTAAAAAGTTTAGTATGCTTGAAGATGTAAAAACCCTAAAGGGAAGCGGAGATTTTAACTTTACACTCAGTATCGGAACCGGTGTTTTAGCAAAGAATTTGACACAGCTTATAGAGTATGCCAAAGGAGCGCTGGATGTTGCTCTTGGTAGAGGCGGAGATCAAGCTGTAGTAAAAAGAATTAATTCTGTAAAATTTTATGGCGGTAAAAGCGTGGCGGTGGAAAAGAGAACTAAGGTAAAAGCAAGAATTATTTCCTATGCCTTAAGACAAATTATAGATCAAAGTTCTAACGTTATCATAATGGGTCACAGAGTTGGAGATATGGATAGTCTGGGTTCTTCAATTGGTATATATGCCATGGCAAGAAGCCGTGGAAAAAAAGCATATATCGTTTTAAATAATGTAAATTATGCATTGAAAAATATGTATGAAAGAATGAAACATGAAGAATTACATTACTTGGAAGCTTTGATAAGTACTGAAACAGCAATGACCTTAACAGACCAAAACACATTGGTTGTGGTATTGGATACTCACAGACCGAGCTATACTGAAGCGCCTGAGCTATTGACCAAAGCAGATAAAATAGTACTGATTGACCATCATAGAAGAAGTGAAGAGTACATAGAAAATCCTCTTCTGGATTATATAGAACCATATGCATCATCAACTTGTGAACTTGTTTCAGAGCTTGTTCAATACATGGATGACCATATTAAGCTTACTAAATTTGAAGCTGATGCATTATTGGCAGGTATTGTACTTGATACAAATTCCTTTACATTTAAAACCGGTGTGAGGACTTTTGAAGCAGCATCTTTTCTAAGAAGAAACAGTGCTGATACATCAGATGTCAAGGAACTTTTTAATGAGAGTTTGGATTCTATGAAAAAGAAAACAGAAATCATAGAAAGATCAGAGATTGTCTTTGGTGATGCAGCAGTATCATATATTGATGAAATTGCAGAGAATTCTAATGTTATTGCAGCTCAAAGCGCTGATGAGCTTTTAACTATTAAAGATGTAAAAATGAGTTTTGTCCTTGTGAGAAACAAGGAATATATCAACATAAGCGCACGTTCAACCGGACCGATAAACGTTCAGGTTATTATGGAGAACTTAGGTGGTGGCGGCCATTTAAACATGGCAGGAGCCCAAATTCAAACACAGGATATAAATGAAGCCAAAGCTAAGTTATATGAAGCAATATCTCATTATAAAAAGGAGAGTAAAAAATAATGAAAGTAATATTATTAGAAGATGTTAAAAATGTAGGTAAAAAGGGTAGCATTATAAATGCTAAGGATGGTTATGCAAATAATTTCTTATTTCCGAAAAATTTAGCTATAGAAGCAACACCTGTAAATCTTAAGAATTTAGAAAATGCACAAAAACATAAAGAAGCTAAAGAAAAAGAAATACTAGATGAAGCAAAAAAATTAGAAGAAGAATTGATGAAGCTGACTGTTGTAATTAAAACAAAGACAGGAGAAAACGGAAAACTATTCGGTGCAGTAACTACTAAAGAAATTGCTGAGTTTATCGAAAAGGAACATGGTTTTGCAATTGACAAAAAGAAGTATGATATGGACCCAATAAAAGCTGTTGGAGAGTACTTTGCAAAAATTAAGCTTCATCCTCAGGTAAATGCTAAGGTGAAAATTATCGTTACAGAAAAATAAGAGGCTCAATATGTCTGATATAATAAATTTAGGAAAAGTACCGCCACACAATGCAGAAGCAGAACAAACAGTTCTTGCTTCTGCATTAATTGACCATGTTGCCGTTGAAAAAGTCATGACTCTTTTAATTGCGGATGACTTTTATTATGAAGCTAACAAAGAAATATTCGATTCCATCAAACAGGTACATGTTCAAAATATACCGGTAGATATTCTAACAGTTTCCGAGGAGCTTAAAAAGAGGGGCAAGATTGATTATATAGGCGGTTTTGAGTACCTGGCAAAATTAACTGAAAATATAATAACTTCCAAGAATGTTGAAGCATATTGCAATATAATTAGAGAGAAGTCTACCTTAAGAAAGCTTATCAGCGCTTCTAATGAAATAATTGAAAAGGGCTATAAGGAAAATGATGATGTTCAAAGAATAATCGAACTAGCTGAATCAAGGATATTTTCGATATCTCAAAACAGAAGCTCTAATTCATTTGCAGAAATTAAGGACGTCTTGATGGAGGTTTTTAATCACCTTGAAGAAAGAGCATTGAACAAGGGCGGAATCACAGGTCTTACAACAGGCTATACAGATTTAGACAGAATGACATCAGGTCTTCAAAGGTCTGACCTTATTTTGCTGGCTGCAAGACCTTCAATGGGAAAGACAGCACTGGCATTAAATATAGCTATGAATTCAGTAAAGACAGGAGCATCTGTTGCTTTGTTTTCACTTGAAATGTCTAAAGAACAATATGTTCAAAGAATTATAAGTATGGAATCAATGGTTGACAGCTCAAAACTCAGAACTGGCAATCTCGATGATGAAGATTGGACAAGACTTATTTCAACTATGAGCACTATTTCAAACTATAAGATTTTCATAGATGATTCTGCAGCAATTTCAGTTTTTGAACTAATGTCAAAATGCAGAAGGCTTAAAATTGAAAAGGGACTTGATTTAATAGTTATAGACTACCTGCAACTTATGTCTGATGGGACAAACTCTGGAAACAGGCAGCAGGAAATTTCAAATATATCACGTGGCTTAAAGGCATTGGCAAGAGAAATGGACTGTCCGGTTGTTGCACTTTCGCAGCTTTCACGTGCACCTGAGCTTCGTCAAGACCACAGACCTATTATGTCTGACTTAAGAGAATCCGGAGCCATAGAGCAGGATGCTGACGTAGTTTTGATGCTTTATAGAGATGAATACTACTTTAAGGAAGAGTCCGAGAAAAAAGGAATAACAGATGTAATCATAACAAAGCAAAGAAACGGCCCTGTTGGAACTGTAGAGCTTGCATGGATAAGCCAATACACTAAGTTTGGTAATATTCAGAAGTAATTTCAGTGAATGATGAACAATTGAGGAGAAATTCAGGATTAAATCCTGAATTTTTTAATTAATTCAAATGATTAAATATTATTGTTTTTGTGTACTATATAGAATAGAAAATGTTGAGGTGATATTGTGGACCGTAAAATTGGTATTTTAGCTAATAGCATAGAACTAAAAGACATCATTGAAGGTATATACAAAGAGGAAGTACAAAACGGGAAAATTATAATAGATATACTTGATGAAGATAGAATTAATGAGCAAGGGCTAGAACTTGAAAAAAAAGGAGTTAAAGCTATAATTGCCAGAAGTGGTGGATATCATCATACATTGGGAAAAGTGAGTGTTCCTGTTGTTAATTTAAAAATCTACACTCAGGATATTCTTCATGCAGTAATGACAGCAGAACAGTTGAATAAAAAATTGGTTCTTGTACTGTCTGGTTATGATGAATTTGATTATGATGAATGGAAGAGTCTTATTCACACTGAATTAATAATGGAAGAGTATTATACCGTTGAAGAGATAGAAGGGGTAGTTTCAAAATATAAAGATGTTAATGATGAAATTGTAATCATTGGAGGCGGAATTCCTTGTAGCTATGCTAAAACCTTTAACATGGATAATGTAAATATAAATGCAACTGAAGAAACTATCCGTGATATAGTTTCAAGGGCATGGCAAATAGTCGATAATTTATTTAATCAAAAATACAAGAACAACATTTTAAATAATGTATTGGATCATATTCATGATGCTGTAATAGCAGTTGACAAAAATGAAAAAATCATTATGTTCAATGAAAGAGCAGAGGAGCTTTTCAAAAAGAATAAAAAAAATATATTATATAATAAATTGAAGGAAGTTTTTCCTGACTTAGTTTTTATAACAAATGTATTGAAAAATAAAAAAAGTATTATAGATGAAATAGTTCATTTGAAAAATTTAGTGGTTACAGCTAACGTTATATTAATGGAAGTTGACGGCCAAATTGAAGGCGTTTTGTGTACATTTCAAGATATTACAAAGCTTCAGGGACTTGAAAAAAAGATAAGATATGAAATGAACAAAAAAGGTCTCACTGCTAAATACAAATTTGACGATATAATAACCAATAATCCATTGATGAAAAGAACTTTAGCAAAAGCTGTTAATATAGGAATGTCAGACAGTACGGCTATGCTTTACGGAGAAAGTGGTACAGGAAAAGAAATGATTGCTCAAAGTATCCACAATATCAGTGAAAGAAATAGAGAGCCTTTTGTCGCAATTAACTGTGCTGCATTAACTGAGAATCTTCTTGAAAGCGAATTGTTTGGTTATGAGGAAGGGGCTTTTACAGGTGCAAGAAAGGGAGGAAAGCCCGGATTGTTTGAACTTGCTCACGGAGGAACTCTATTTTTAGATGAAATAAACTCAGTAACTATTAATCTACAAACCAAACTTTTGAGGGTATTAGAAGAAAAGGAAGTTATGCGAATAGGTTCAGATTATGTTATACCATTAGATGTTAGAATACTCGCAGCAGCTAATGAGAATTTAAAAGATAAAATTAAAGAAGGTAGCTTTAGAAATGATTTGTTTTATCGATTAAGTATATTAGAATTGAATATTCCTCCTCTTAGAGTAAGAAAAGAGGATATAATACCATTATTCAAGAATTTTCTAGCAACATTTGCTAAAAACAATTATATAATAGAAATTGACAGTCAGTTAGAGAATATGCTGTTAAGTTATTCATGGCCGGGAAATGTTAGAGAATTAAGAAATTCCGCAGAAAGATATGTTTTGCTTGGAGAGTTAGAACTTGAAGGTGATAAGTTTTTAGATAAAAATAGTAATAATATAGAAGAAAAGAATACGACAGAAGATAAATATAATAATGCTGAAGAAAGACCTGCTACAGACTTTTGTCTAGATTTAAAAGAAATAGATAAGTATGTGGAATTAAAGGTTATTGATATGCTAGAGAAACAAGGTATGACCAAAAATGATATTGCTAAGGTCTTAGGCATAAGCAGATCATCTTTATGGAATAAAACAAACAGCAATAAAGATTTGTCTAAAAAGTAAAACGGTGTCCAATAAAGTAAACATTAATAAGAACAAATTAATGAGATTGTAAAGGTATTAGAAACTTTTACAGTCTTTTTTATTGTGTAGAAAGCAATGATTGCAAAGTTTTTTTAAATATGAAACTTATTTTTGGCATGCATATTGCTAATATAAAAAGTATGATCAAAATATTTATCACTAGATTTATCAGCAATAGCTGCTTAAATAGGAGGAAGATATGAAAAAATTAATGACAGGTAATGAAGCAATTGCTCGTGGAGCGTATGAAGCAGGTGTAAGATATGCATCAGCATACCCTGGAACACCTAGCACAGAAATTTTAGAAAATGTTGCATTATATAAAGAAGATATAATTGCAGAGTGGGCAAATAACGAAAAGGTAGCTTTAGAAGCAACAATCGGAGCATCAATGGCTGGTGCAAGAACTTTAGCAGCAATGAAGCATGTTGGAGTAAACGTTGCAGCAGATCCACTTTTCACATTTGCTTATACAGGAGTTTATGGCGGATTAGTATTAGTATCTGCTGATGAACCTGGACAGCATTCATCACAAAATGAACAGGATAACCGTTTATATGCAAAAGCTGCAAAAATTCCTATGTTAGAGCCTTCAAACAGTCAGGAATCTAAAGACTTCACTAAAATAGCATTAGAAATAAGCGAGAAATTTGATGCGCCTGTATTACTTCGTATGACTACAAGAGTATGTCATTCAAAGGGAATTGTTGAATGTCAGGACAGAGAAGAAAGAGAAATAATACCTTATAAAAAAGATATTAATAAATTTGTTGTTGTTCCTGCTGTTGCAAGAAAATTAAGAGTTAAAGTTGAAGAAAGACAAAAGAAATTACTCGAGTTTTCAAACACAACTGAATTGAACTTCTTTGAATGGAATGATACAAAGGTTGGAGTTATTTCTTCAGGAGTATGCTATAACTACGCAAAAGAAGTATTTGGTGACAGTGTTTCTTATTTAAAAATAGGATTCTCTCAGCCTCTTCCAACAGAAAAAATCAAAGAATTTTGTACAAAAGTTGAAAAAGTTTATATAATTGAAGAAAATGATCCATATATAGAAGAACAAGTAAAGATATTAGGATTTAACTGCTTTGGAAAGGATGTATTCCCTGCATACGGCGAGATGCTTCCTGAAGTAATCAGACAATCTGTATTTGGTGAAACAATGCCTACTTTAAACTATGATGAAAAAGAAGTTGTGGCTAGACCACCAGTACTTTGTGCTGGATGTCCTCACAGAGGATTCTTCGTACAGTTAGGAAAAAGAAAAAATGTAATGGTATCTGGAGATATCGGATGTTATTCATTAGCATTTGCTGAGCCATATAACGCAATGGACCAAAATATATGTATGGGAGCAAGCATAAGCGTTGGTCACGGAGCACAAAAGGTATTTGATTTAGTAAATGAAAACAAAATGAAGGTTGTATCTGTACTTGGAGATTCAACATTCTTCCATACAGGAATAAATTCACTTATCAATGTTGCATACAACAAATCAAACACTGTAAATGTTATATTGGACAACCGTATAACAGGTATGACAGGACATCAGGAAAACCCAGGTTCAGGTTATACATTACAGGGAGAAAAAACTGAAGAATTGAATATTGAAGCAATAGTTAGAGCATTAGGCTTCAAGAATGTTGTTATAATTAATCCAAATGATTTAACAGCAGTTAAAAATGCGCTTGATTGGGCAATAAGTCTAGATGAACCATCAGTAATAATCACTAGATGGCCATGTGCATTAAAGAAATTCTCACCTGAAGATAAAGAAGAATTTAAGAATTTATTTACAGACAAATACAGCGTTGATGCAGAAAAATGCATAGGTTGCAAGGCATGTATAAGAACAGGATGTCCAGCAATTTCTTTCGACAATGAAGCTAAAAAATCTACAATTGATTACAATGCATGTGTTGGATGTTCAGTATGTTCACAGGTATGTCCTGTAAAAGCTATTGGAAAGGTGGAAAAATAAATGACAAAAAGTATTTTATTAGTTGGTGTAGGCGGACAAGGAACAATATTAGCTAGCAAGCTTTTAACAACTGGTCTTATGGAAGCCGGATATGATGTAAAAATGAGTGAAATTCACGGTATGAGCCAAAGAGGAGGTTCAGTTTCTTCTCAGGTAAGATATGGAGAAAAAGTTGAGTCACCTGTAATTGAACTTGGTGGAGCTGACATATTAATATCATTTGAAAAAATGGAAGCCTTAAGATGGTTAAATTATCTGAAACCAAACGGAAAAGTTGTAGTTAATGATTTTGAAATTGGTTCAGCACCTATACTTTCTGGAAAAGCAGATTATCCAAAAAATGCAATAGGAATTCTTGAAGACAAGGTAAAGACAACAGTTATCAGTGCTTCAAGTGAAGCTGAGAAACTTGGAAACCCAAAAGTAATGAACATTATACTTTTAGGTGCTATCATTAAGGCAATGGGTCTTGAAGAAATAAATTGGGATAAGATTTTAAGAGATAATATTAAAGAAAAATTGGTTGAAATAAATTTAAAAGCTTTAAAAGTTGGAATGAATTTAGTTTAAATATAATCACAATAATGTTCAGGAGTTATCTCCTGAACATTAAATTAAAGGAGCATGTATGAAAAAAGGAGATTTTCTCTGGGGATTAGCATTGCTTGGTTGGATTGTTATGCTGGCAGTACCTTCATCAAGAGAAGCGTTTATGCAATATACTGGAGCACACCCTTATATTGGAGGCTTTGTAAAGTTTTTAATTTTGGCAACAATGGGTGACTTATTGGGTATCAGACTTATTAGAGGTGATTACTTTATTCCTCAAGGAGTAGTGCCAAAAGCATTAAATTGGGGAGTGATCGGTATGATGGCTACTCTAATGTTTACATTGTTTATGGGTGGCGCAAGTGCTGCACAAAAGGCAGGTTTACTTCCATTTGCAGGAGTAGGATTAGCACAGGCATTCTTTGGAAGTGCAGTAATGAATTTGACATTTGGACCAATGATGATGTTCTTTCATAGAATAGTAGATTTGTGGATTGATTCATTTTATGAAAAAGGCAAAAAGGCTACTCTTGGAAGTTTAGTTGACAAAATTGATTGGCATTCTCTTGTGGAATTCAGCTGGGCAAAAACTTGCATTTTCTTCTGGATACCTGCTCATACCATAGTATTCATGCTTCCGGCACAATACAGAGTGTTAGTGTCAGCATTTTTATCTATAGCTCTGGGCCTTTTGTTGGCATTTGCTAAAAAAGAAAAGAAATCAAAAGCATAACATATGATGTATTGAATGTCTCATATGGTTTTAACGTATGTAAGAGTTATCAGGAGGACATAATGGGTTTAAAAATATTAGCAATAAATCCCGGTTCAACTTCTACAAAGATTGCTTTGTATGAAGATGAAAAGGAATTATTAGTAAAAACACTGGATCATCCGGTTGAAGAAATAGAAAAGTTTGATAAAATAGTTGACCAATTTCAAATGAGAAAAGAAGTAGTTATTTCTTTTTTAAAGGAAAACGGTTATGAGGTAAGTATGCTTGATGC
>JAQSYS010000054.1 GCA_029256005.1 Sedimentibacter sp. | reverse complement strand
GCTCTGATTGCTAAGGAAGCTGAAGTATATGAGATGTGGCTGACACATTTCAGCCCTTCAATGTCTAGACCTGAAGAGTTTATAAATTTTGCAAAAGCTATATTCCCTAATACTAAAATTGGTAAAGATTTAATGACAACAACATTAAAAAATGAACATTAAATAATGTAAAATACAAAAAAAAATAAAATGGCGCAATGGCGCCATTTTTATTTTTTACCTTTAAGTCTTTTAAGTCTGAAGAAGTCTTCTCTTTCTTTTTCCTCAAGAACTTCAGTTATATATTTAACCATTTCTTTATATTTCGGAATTTGAACATATTTTAAAGCATTAGTCCTTTTCTTTGTTTTCTCTATTTCCTTAGCAAGCTTAAAAACCGAGTTTTCCACTTCTGCTAATTCATAAATTTTTTCCTTCACCATTTGGAATTTCTTTCTTGCTTCATCCAATGATTCATTGGAATTATAGAAACCATAGGCAGGACTAAATTCTTCATTTTGTTTATGTTTAATTGTGGGAATATCTATACCCATAACACTCTTTAACAAGATGTCAAAGGACTCCTCATTAGGAACACTATAAGACATATCCTCAACATTTTTAACACCCAATGTAACATTGGCTTTCTGCAAAAATCCGTATGCATCTTCCAGCACTTCATATATTTCATTGTGCATTAATCTTGCCTTATTTACAAACACCATCATTTCCTTAATAAGAACATTTCTTTTTTTGTCTAATAACTCATATCCCTTTTTTGAAAGCACCAAGGATGACTTTGCTTTTATCAAGTTCGATTTAGTAGGTGCAACCAATACTGCCATAACTATCTCTCCCTGCTGTAATCGTAATATTTCTCTATTAATTCTGACTTCATACGATCAAGTTCAGTAACCGGTAAAATAGATAAAATATGCCATCCTAAATCTAATGTTTCTGTAATGCTTCTGTTCTCATTTTTACCCTGTGCTATAAACTTACCTTCTAATTCACGTCCGAAATCAAGATACAATCTGTCTATATCACTTAAATCATCTTCACCGATAATTTGAGCCAAGCTTCTGATATCCTGAACCTTAGAATAGGATGCATAAATCTGACTTTGTAAATCAGCATGGTCTTCTCTTGTATATTCAGCTCCGATACCGTCCTTCATTAAACGTGAAAGTGATGGAAGTATATCAATAGGAGGATAAACACCCTTTTGGTTAAGCTCTCTGTTTAAAACCACCTGACCTTCAGTAATAAAGCCTGTTAAGTCAGGAATAGGATGTGTGATATCATCGTTAGGCATTGTTAATATAGGAATAAGCGTTATAGAACCTTCACAGCTCTTTAACATACCTGCTCTTTCATAAATAGTTGAAAGGTCAGAATACAAATATCCCGGATATCCCTTACGTGAAGGTACTTCTTCTCTTGCTGAAGAAATCTCACGAAGAGCTTCTGCATAAGAAGTCATATCTGTTAAAACTACAACCACGTGCATATTATTCTTAAATGCTAAATATTCTGCAGCAGTAAGTGCACATCTTGGAGCTGAAATTCTTTCGATGATTGGGTCATCAGCTGTATTGATATACATTACAACGTGGTCCAAAACACCTGCTGTTTCAAAGCTTCTTCTGAAAAAGTCAGCATCATCATGTCTAACACCCATGGCTCCGAAAACAACGGCAAAGTTATCAGCAGTAGCACCTTTAATCTTTGCCTGCTTAACCAGCTGAGCAGCAAGCTCCTTATGAGCCATACCATTTCCTGAAAATATAGGAAGCTTTTGACCTCTTATTAATGTCATTAAAGCATCTATTGAAGAAAAACCTGTTTGAATAAAGTTTTTAGGATATCTTCTTGCTACAGGGTTAATAGGTCTTCCGTTTATATTTTCTCTATCCTTTGAAATTACCTGGTATGCTCCATCAATAGGTTGACCTACTCCATTAAAGGTTCTTCCCAATATTTCTTTTGAAAGTGGGATGGATAATGGTTCGCCTGTAAAACTAACAGATGCATTATCAGTTGAAATACCTGCAGTACCTTCAAAAACCTGTGCTATAACCTTGTCGCCTTCTATTTTAATTATCTTTCCGCTACGAGTTTCTTCATTGCCTACTTTTATGTTAATTACTTCACCGTAGGCAGCATCTACAATACCAGAAAGTACTATTAAGGGACCTTCTATTTTTTCTAATTTTAAATACTCTTTTTTCATCTTAACACTCCCTACTCATACTTTAGTCTCAAATCGGCGAATGTTTTAACGATTCTTTCGTTTAAATCATCCAACAACTCTAATTTATCATTTGGAATGTCATACTTAATCTTCATTATATCCTGAATAACTGATTCTTTTCTTATAACAGAAATAGGAATTCCCATCTTAACGCATTTCAAAGCTTCTTCATAGAAATTATCTATACATTTAAGCATCTTATATTGTTTTTCTAATGTTACATAAGAGTCTTCCGCGTGAAGAGCATTTTGCTGTAAAAATCCTTTTTTAATCATTCTTGCTGTTTCAAGAACCAATGCTTGATCGTTAGGAAGTACATCTTCTCCAACCAGCTGAACAATTTCATTTAATTTCTCATCTTCCTGTAAAAGAACAATCATTTTGTGTCTCAATTCAAGCATGTCAGAAGCAACATTCTGTTCATACCAATCAGCAAGCATGTCAACATACCCTGAGTAACTAGTTAAATAGTTTATTGCAGGATAATGTCTTGCATATGCAAGCTTTTTATCTAGTGCCAAAAATCCTGAAACGAATCTTTTTGTGTTTTCAGTAACAGGTTCTGAGAAGTCTCCACCTGGAGGTGAAACTGCACCGATAATTGTAATTGATGCTTCCTGTCCGTTTAATGTTTTTACACAGCCGGCTCTTTCATAGAATTCAGCAAGTCTTGAAGGTAAATATGCAGGATAACCTTCCTCTGCAGGCATTTCTTCCAAACGTCCTGAGATTTCTCTTAGTGCCTCTGCCCATCTTGAGGTAGAATCAGCCATTATAGCAACATCATAGCCCATATCTCTATAATACTCAGCCATTGTGATACCGGTATAAATACTAGCTTCACGTGCTGCAACAGGCATATTAGATGTGTTAGCAATTAAGACTGTTCTTTCCATCAAAGGTCTATTGGTTCTTGGGTCAATCAATTTTGGAAATTCTTCCAAAACGTCAGTCATTTCATTACCGCGTTCCCCACATCCAATATAAACAATTATATCTGCATCAGACCATTTAGCCAACTGATGCTGTGTAACTGTCTTTCCTGTTCCAAAGCCTCCAGGAAGACCTATTGTACCGCCCTTAGCTATAGGGTAGAAAGAGTCGATAACTCTCTGACCTGTAATTAATGGTCGGTATATTGGAAGTCTTTCTTTCATTGGTCTAGGTTTTCTAACAGGCCATTTTGTACATAATGTCAGTTCAACTGTTTCAGTATTATCTTTTTCTAATACTACTATTATATCATTTAAAGTATATTTTCCACTAGGCTGAGCCTTTTTTACTGTTCCCTTAACATTGTAAGGAACCAGCATTTTATGAAGTATTCTATGAGTTTCTTGAATTGTAGCATAAACATCACCTGGGTTTAGCTTATCACCAACATTTACAGTTACAGTTACATCCCAAGCTTTTTCCATATCAAGTGATAGTAATCCTATACCTTCAGGTATAAAATCCTTACTCATATCTTGAATTTTTTCAAGTGGTCTTTGAATACCATCAAATATATTTCCAATCATTCCAGGTCCTAAAGTAACTGACAGCGGTGTCCCTGTAGAATAAATGATTTCGCCTGCTTTCAAGCCTTCTGTCTCTTCATAAACTTGTACAGTTGCAATCTCACCTTCTATGGAAACAACTTCGCCAATAAGCTTTTGTTTTCCGACAGTTACCATTTCGTGTACCTTAAACGATCCCATATTGAGACCTTTAACAACAGGTCCATTTATTGAACTAACAATTCCCTGAATATTAGTCATTGTAATCACCTGCCTCTAAAGTCTCGAATATTGTCTGCATTATATGTGTCTTATTATCCTCTAATACTGAATCAATTGAAGAATCTATTTTTAGATTCTTTTCAGCAATTTCAGCTATCATACCACCCTTGATGTCATAATTAATTTTAAAACTTACATTGCAGTCAAGGTTCTTAGTTATTTCAGATTTAATAAAATCACTGTAGTTATCTTTGTCATTTTTAGATAAATGAACTATTAAATTGCACTGTCCATAGCCTTTTATCTCAGTAATTAAATTAGATATTATTGTAGTCAAATAAGATTTATACTCTTTTGATTTTACAAATTCATTTAACTTTTCATTAAATTTATCCATGAATATATAATAATATTTTTCTTTTAATGCCATAATATCTTTTTTTATGATTACCTTTGATTTGCTCAAGCCTTCAGCGCGTTTGGTTTCAGCTTTTTTTCTTGCTTTTTCTTCTATTTCCTTTGCTTCTTTGTCTATTTCATCTTGTAACTTTTGAACTTTAGATTCATAGTTATTTTCCAACTCACTTAATTCATCAGTGAATTCTTTATCCATAGACTGGTTTAGAAGCTTATAAAAAAGTTTAATTTTTTCTTCTATCGTAACCATAAATCACCTCTATATATGAATGCCAACTGAATCTCTAATATAATTTTTTATGGCATTGTATTCTCTAATAGATCCGTGTCTATCAGGAATTTCAATAATTAAGGGAGTCTTGGACTTAATTTTATAGTCCAGGTACTCCTCTTTAATCATATCAACTATTTTTTCTGTAAGAATCAAGATTCCGATATCCTGATTCTTAACAGCTGATTTTAATTCAATCAATGCATTTTCTCTATCTTTGACAATGACACCATCAATACCGACAAGTCTCATTCCCACCCAAGTATCTCTGTTATCACTAATTAAATATGATTTCATACTTATACTCTTTTCATTTTATTTTTAAATATTTTTAAATATTAAACGAACAGAATCAATATAGAAATAATCATACCATAAATTGCAATACCTTCTGCCATACCAACGAAGATTAATGTCTTACCAAGTATTGATGAATCTTCTGAAACTGCTCCAACTGCAGAAGAACCAACTGAACCAACTGCTAAACCTGTACCAATTGTAGCAAGTCCTGTTGATAAAGCTGCTGCTAAATATTTAAAACCTTCACCCATTGAAATTCCAGCAGCTGCTGTAGTTTCTGCTACTGTTTCAGCAAATACGTTACCGCCTGTAATAGTTGATATGATAGCACCAATCATTACAAGAGCAAATGCTGAAACTGTTGTTAATATTGCTTTTTTAATATTTCCTTTTTTACCGTTTTTCATAGTTTTATAACCATATCTTATTGTTCCTACAGATATTGCTGCTGCTAATATAATAGATATCATTTGCATAATTTTTTAACTCCTTTAATATGTTTTAAATAATTTTGATTTTATATTATTAACTTAATTTAATCGGTTTAAATTCTACGCCGCCACCTTCAAAATACTTAGAAAACATTTCATAATATTGAAGACGCAAACCTTGAATAAATACTATCAATCCTTCTAATGTAAGAATTAATATATTACCTACCACAAGAATCAATATTTTTGCAATAGGATTAGTTACAACTTCTGACATTACCAAGAAAGCAAGGAACAATCCCGCATGGTTTAATGCAAATGCCCCAACACGGACGAATGATATAGCATTACTCAATGCATTCAATATTGTTTCAATTCCTTCGAAAATAGCTTCTGTAAAGTAAGCACTAGCTCCGTGATGGAACAATGGTCTTTTCTTTAATAAAATATTTGTTATAGGTTCTTTTAAAATTAAAACAACTAAACTTAATAAAAGAACTGTTACAGGAACGCTTGTTGGTACTGGAATTATCCCAGTTAAAGATACTAATGTGAATACAAGACTTATAAAGAATAAATATCCTGCAACACCATTCTTGCCAAATAGCCCTTCTTCAATATCATTTTTTCTTAGAGAATTAATTATTCCAAATACAAAGGATACTGTAAGAACTATTACACCATATAAAACACCTACAACCAATATAGATGGTATGTTTTTCGGAGCCAAAGGTCCACCATCAAGTAAGCTTGGAAGCCAAGGTAATTCATGTTGTTCCAAGCCAAATAAGCTTCCGTACACAAATCCAAATACTATAGAAAATCCGCCTAATCTCATTAATATATTGCCAGGCGCTGGCATTTTTTTCTTTAAGAATAATCCCGCCAAGAAATATACAAGTCCTTGTCCTATGTCTCCAAACATAATTCCCCATGCAAGGCAGTATGTTATAGCCAGGAAAGGCGTTGGATCTATTTCATGATATGCAGGCAAGCCATACATTTTTACAATCATTTCAAATGGTTTTGTAAACCAGTTGTTTTTTAATTTTGTTGGTGGTACCACCTGATTACCGAATTCACTTGCAGCTTTTTCTTTTATCAGATATTTATCTGATACTGAAGCTATTGCTTTTTCTACCTCTGCTTTGTCAGATTCATTAACCCAAACATCAAGTACAAAAGAATTTTGACTAAAATCTGCACGTTGCTCTAATTCAGCAATTTTATCTTCTAATTTAAATACATTATAAATTTTAAATACTTTCTTCTTGATTTCTTCTCTATCTTGTTCAATAGAACCTGATAAATCTTTAATCTCATTCTCAAAATTGACAATTTTATCATCAATTTGTTCTATCATTTCAGAAACAGTACAGCATAAATCCTCAGGAATCACTAATTGATTCCAATTTAAAGATTTTAAAAGGTTATCTGTTTCTTCCTTAAACTGTTTTGGGAAAATTATCATGTACAGATCTTCTGACGATGACTTTATAACCCCTATTCTTAATACAATTGCACTTAAATTTTCATAGTTTCTTTTTAATCTTGATTTGTTTTCACTGGAAAAGGTTCCAATTTCATAATCAAAATAATTTAAATTAGCAATTTTATTGAATCGTAAGTCCTTATCAATAATACTGTCAATTTTAACTCTTAAATCATTAAGTTCTTTTATTTGCTGTTTCTTTTCATTTATTTCTTTTACTCTTCCGCCAATTGAAAATTGAATAAGTCCTAAATCCTTACGAGCATCTTCATAGCTGTAATTATTTTCTAACAGAAGCTTTTTATCTATTTTCAGTTCTACATCTAGCCCTTGAGCTAATTCCTCTATTCTAGTTAAACAATCGCTACAGCTGTTATGAATATTACTAGGATCAACTACATTATATATCTTCTGTCCAACTATTTCTGATTCATATTGATGAACTACCAAATAATTGTTATAAGCACTACTGTTTTCAACATTTAAATTCAAATGGGCGTTCTCACAAAATACCACTTCCTTTAACATGTCATGCATGTGTTCTAAGGAACCGACTATTTTTAAAAGAACCATTTTTTCTATAGCCATCTAAAGCCTCCTCCCTTCGTTATATCTTATATGCTAAATATCCTTTTAGTTTTTCTTTTGGAACCTTATATAAAATTCCTTCAGTAATTGATGTTAAATCATTAATTATAATGTCTAACATATAAATAAATGACAATGCAGTACCAATGTTATTATAGCTATTCTTACTAATATAGTTCAACATATAAGTATCAATAACCACGTTAATGTCAGCATCATTTAAATCTTTTAAAATATCTTTTCTTAAAAAGTCCTTTATTAGCTGAATAAATTCATCTAATGTTGCAAAACAAAGCTTTTTCAATCTGTTATATCCTAAAGTTGTACCACCAGTTAAGCTGTAAATAAAAATTTCTTCAGGAGATATTTCATAGTATTTTTTAGCCCTGTAAATCCATTGAATATTTAACAGGTCAATTTTCAAGCCTACTATTTCTCTAACGCCCTTTTGATCTTCTTTTTTCAGCTTTTCAGCCTTTTCTAACAAGTCTTTATACAGTGCCATATACATTTTCATTTCAATATGAAATTCACGTTTTACAGCATCTTCATTAGATAAATTACTTAAACCGCTGAAATAAGTTGTACCCTTCAGTTTTGAAATAACCTGTTCTACACTACTTGAAGATAGTATACTTTCAAAGTTTAAATTAGAATAAATTTTTGAATGGATAAATCTATTTCCAATTCCTTCTAAACTTTCTTTTCTAGCAATTTTTCTTAAAATTAAGCTTAAATCTTTGATTTCTGCTTCCATAAGGACAGTCTTTATAAATTCCTTATAGGGCCCTGAAAAATAATGCAGAAGATTTTCTATTTCCAGTGTTTTAAACTGTAATAACACCGTTTCTAAATCTTCTCTGTCTAAATTAACATTTAAAACTTCTTTAAATGCCTTTCCATATTCTGTGTTGCTTTTAAGTAGGTTTGTTAACTGTTCGACTGTATTACAATCTAAATATTTGTTCCAGTCGTCCTTATTTAAAAGCCTACCTTTTTTAGTTGCAATTTTTGTTGCCAAAGCATAATATGCCATGTTAGGGTTCATATTACCCCTCCAGTACAAATAACTTGTTAAATATTTTTTGGATTAACTCCTTTTCTACCTTTTTATAGTTATTATCTATTAAAGTAGATATGTCATGAATTTTATGACTCTGAGATTTTTCATTATCAGAGATAAACGCATCTGTCTCATTGGCTATTCTTTCTGCATTTTTCCTTGCAGCATCAAGCTTCTCAGTTTTATAGCTATCAAAGAGTCTACTTCAATAATCTGTTCTATAATATCCTTCAAATAACAACTCACTCCTTGTCTATATTTTTACATTACCAAATATTATAACACTCTTTGTTTTTCAATTCAAATTAACTAAGTTCATAATTTGTCATAATTTGAGCTTTAACAATCAAGAAACCGTTTTTAATTTATATTATCTCGTGTTATCTACTAATTTCGATAAATATCTACTTAGGCATGTAATTATATTTAAATTTATTTATATACATTTTATTTTTATCATGCACGGATATATTATGTACTTAATCCGATAAAATTTAAAGAAATTATTAGAAGAAAAAATTGTAAAGTGTTCATTCTAAAGCTTCAAAATTGTATATTTAATTTTTTAAAGGAAAAGATACTTATATATTTGTTAAAAATACCGTAATTTTTTAATAAAAAGAAGGGAGAATTTATGAGCAAATTTGAATCAATGGATGGAAATAAGGCCGCTGCTTATGCTTCATATGCACTTACAGAAG
>JAQSYS010000053.1 GCA_029256005.1 Sedimentibacter sp. | reverse complement strand
GAAATACAAAAGCTGGTTCTTGAAACAGGAGCAGACATTGGACTTTCATTTGATGGAGATGCAGATAGATTAATAGCTGCAGATGAAAATGGAAATATTGTTGACGGAGATCACGTGCTTGCAATATGCGGTGCTCATATGAAGGAAAAAGGAAGGCTAAAAAGCAATACTATAGTAGGAACTGTAATGACCAATATGGGTTTAGACATGTGTTTAAAGGATAAAAATATTGACATAGTTAAGACTAAGGTCGGCGACAGATATGTACTTGAAGAAATGCTTAAAGGTCATCATTCAATAGGTGGAGAACAATCAGGTCATATTATTTTTCTTGATTACAACACTACCGGGGATGGGCTTTTAACAGCCATTCAACTTATAAGTGTTATGAAGGAAAAAAGCACAAAACTTTCAAAACTCGCTGGTATGATGAAGGTAATGCCTCAAGTATTGGTAAATGCTCATGTATCAGAAGAAAAAAAGGAAGCTTATTTAGATGATGAAGTAATTAAAAATAAAATTATAGAAATTGAAGAATTTTTTCACGGGAACGGTAGGGTGTTAATAAGGCCTTCAGGCACAGAGCCATTGGTACGAGTAATGATTGAAGGAGAAAATCAAGAAGAATTAAATCAATATGCTAATGAGCTGGCAAGATTGATTGAAGAAAGAATGAATTAAATAAGTCTCGAGCATTAATTTCAAACCTTCCTTAATTACTGGGAAGGTTTTTATTTGCGAAGATCGGATATTTATAAAAAATTTTATTTTCTCCATTAAATCTTCATAAAAATAATATATATTATTTTTACTTAGTAATATAAAGGAGATAATAATGAAAATTAAAAAAATAATGTTAACAGCTTTAGCTGTTGTCTTGGTGGTGACAGTATCAGGATGCCAAAAATCAAAGACCGGCGATGTAAACTCTGACAACGCTCTAGAGTCGTTCAGTGCAATACTTAAGGAATATCCAAGTCAAAAGGGCTATCATGAAGCATTATATCACTGGGGATTTAAGCTTCCATCTGGCGAAAAATTTGAATGGAGCAGTGATATGTCTGCAAACAAGGCTGACTTTGCGCTGGTAATGCTTGCTGACCCATTGGTTGAAGCAGGATTAGATGTTGAAAAGCTTGACAAAAATGAATGGTTATATGAACCAGCAGGCAAGGACGACATGGGAGAAAATCTACCAAATCGTTTAATAAAGCCATACAATGTGAGCGACAATAAGGTTAATACTGACGGTTCAGAGGATTCGTTTAAGAAGCTTTTAAAAGAAGATAACAGTTTGATAAAATATAATGAAGACCAAAAACATTACAGACTTCTGCTTGGAGACGGCAATGAGGTTCAATGGACTCAAGAATTGGGTGTAAATGACGCTGATATGATTTTTGTCATTAAAGCACAGCCTTTAATTGAAGCAGGACTTGATGTTGAAAAACTTGAAGGAAGCGGATGGACTTTCAGAGAAGCTAGCAACGATAACACTGTGGGAGAAAATCCTGATCAGTTAGTTAAAGAATTTGACATAAAGGAATAAACTAAATGAGAATTTGTGCATTTGCACAAATTCTCATTTTCCTAAAGGTACTTCCATATATGGGACGTAAATGAAGCGTTCCTTAGGCTGGTGGTAAATAGTTATGTATTTTAATGTGTATTCGGGTGGAGGTATTAACTTTACTTCTGCTCTTTTTTTTATTTCATCGATATCTATTGGACGCTTTGGCCTTTCTTTTACAACAGTTAAATGAGGAGTGTATCCTCTTTTTTCTTTTTCTAACTTTAATGCCTCGAAAATATTTTCATATAATTTAATTAATTCTGGAGAATCAACGCTAACATATAAGACTCTATGATTAAATTGGCCAAGATGACCCAGCTTAATGTTAATAGGTGTGGTGTTGGCGCATACTTCAATAACATTCTTTATAAATATATCGTCATCAGGAAGTGCTGGTGGAGGAACTATAGTTATATGTGGCTCTGTTGTAAGAAACCTGAATTCCGCACGAAGCATTTCAATTTTGTTTTTATAAACTCCAGGAATAGGAGCTCCAATGAAATATTTCATATTAGTTTTCCTTTCTATTTTTATTGCTGCAATTTTATTATATTTTATAATTTAAAATAATCAAGGCTATATTATGCCTCATTGAAATAATTTTGGTTCTATATTATCATATATATTAAATCAGATTTCAAAAATGGGGTATATTATATAATAAATTTTTTAGCAAGGATATTATATGGATTATGAAAATTTATCTTATTTATTTGACTATGTGGAAAAAATAGGACCATTGGCCGGGATAATGCTTCCTATTATTGAAGCATTTATTCCTATATTGCCTTTGGTTGGGTTTGTAATAATTAATGTTACAGTTTTTGGATTTCTCTTTGGATATCTTTATTCTTGGATTGGAAATTGTATCGGTTCTTTTTTGTTATTCTTAATGATTAGAAAAATCGGTGGCAAGAGATTTGAAGCAAAAATCCAAGGAAGCAAGTACAGGGGAACTTTGGAGAAAATAAAAAAGAAAAATACAACGGTTCTTTTTATATTATATTGTTTTCCTTTTACACCCTCATTTTTAATAAGTGGAACAGCAGCATTATCAAACATGGATACACAATATTTCCTAATAACTATGCTTCCATCCAAGCTTATTATGATATTATCCCTTGCGTTTATTGGAGAAAATGTGAGTTCGTTTTTTGTTAACCCCATAAAGTCTGTGCTGTACATATTGTTTATACTATTTATTAATTTTGCAAGTAAAAAATTATTTCAAAAGTACGAAGAACACCACAGAAAGCATCAGTAGCATGGACGCAAGAGCATTTCCTGCTTTTCAGAAAAAATAAAATTTTTAAAATAAGCATTGACATTGACGTAGCGTTAATGTGTACACTATTAATGTAAGGAGTGAGGAAATGGAGTACACTATTAAAAATCTTAGTACTATTGCTGGAGTTAGCACGAGAACATTAAGATATTATGATGAAATTGGAATTCTTAAGCCGGCTAGAATCAATTCATCGGGGTATCGGATTTATGGAGAAAAAGAAGTTGATAAATTACAGCAAATAATGTTTTACAGGGAGCTTGGTTTAAATTTAGACAGTATTAATGAAATAATTTCATCCCCGGATTTTAATGAGACTAAGGCGCTTAATCAACACTATAATGAACTCCTTGCAAGAAGACAGCAGTTAGATGCTCTAATTGAAAATGTAGAAAAAACAATTTTCTGCAAAGAAGGGAGAATAAAAATGAGCGATAAGGAAAAATTTGAGGGCTTTAAGAAGAAGCTTGTAGAGGATAATGATAATAAATTTGGAAAAGAAATAAGAGAAAAGTATGGTGAAGAAACTGTGAAAAAATCAAACCATCAGTTTATGAACATGACAGAAGAACAATACGATCAATTACAAAAGCTAGGGGATGAAGTGTTAGAAACATTAAAAGAAGCATATATCACAAGAAACCCTGCTGGAGAACTTGCTCAAAAGGCAGCATGTCTCCATAAAGAATGGATTACATTTTGTTGGGGCAACTATGACAAGGAAGCACATGCTAATTTAACTCAAATGTATGTGGATGATGAAAGATTCAGAGCTTACTATGACAAGGAACAACCGGGATGTGCTGAATTTTTAAGGGATGCAGTCTGGATATACACAGGAATGAAAAAATAAGAGTAATCAAAACAGCGGCTGAAACAGCTGCTGTTTTTTATGGTGCTCATAAAATTACAATTAAATTCTAATAATCCATTAATGTTTTGTTTATATGAACTTAACACTTTCTTTGCATAATTAAGCTATTAATAAACATAAGGAGTGGATTATGGAAAACAAAAGAATTTTTATTGTTCTTACAAGAACAAATACAATGTTATCAAAGATGATTGGAATTATAAAAAATGATGAATACACTCATGCTTCAATTTCATTAAGCAGGAATTTAGACTGTATGTATAGCTTTGGAAGGAAGAATAAGTTTAACCCATTCATAGGATGTTTTGCAAAGGAAAATCTTAATGAAGGTGTATTCGGGCTACAAAAAAAAATAAATGGAATAGTGCTAGAGATAGAGATAACACCTGAACAATATGATAAAGCAAAGATATTGCTTAATGAATTTATTTTAAATAGTAATTCATACAAATATAATTATTTTGGACTTATTTGCAGCTTATTAAATATAGAGGCATACAGAAATGACAGATTTTTATGCTCAGAATTTGTATATTATATATTAAATGAATGCTGTGCAGCTAATCTCAATAAACCGCGCAATCTGGTACGACCTCAAGATTTGTTAAACTTAAAGAGCAGGGTGTTGTTTAAGGGAAATTTAAAAAAAGATATCGAAATGTTGCCAATATATAAATATGTGGAGATATAAGTCTTCACTTTTTTTCTAAAAATATTGACAACATTATTTTTTTATAATACAATGACTAAAAATAATAATTTAGTCAAATGGTATAACTAGAGGTGCAGAATGCCGAAATCATTTAACAGCGATGAAAGAGAGTATATAGTTAAAAATTTAAAATACGAAGCCAAGGAATGTCTTAATTTATATGGAGTTAAAAAAACAACAGTTGATGAGATTGTCAAAAGAGTCAAAATACCAAAGGGTACTTTCTATTTATTTTATGATTCTAAGGAATTACTTTTATTTGAAGTTATCAATGACATGCATGATGAAATTCAAAATAGCTTTATTAACGATATAGAATTAATAAAAGAAAAAATCGACAGTGAAAAATTAACTGATATTTTATTTAATGTCTACAAAAAAGTTGAAAGCACATGTTTATTGAACATTATGACTAATGGTGAATTAGAATTATTAATGCGAAAACTACCAAATGAAGTTGTAGAAAAACATCTACAGGCTGATAATAAAATTATGGAGAAACTTGCTGACTTAGTTCCAAATATTAAAAATCAAAAATTACTTATTTACAGCGGTGCCATGCGTGGAATATTTTTATCAATGCTGTACAAAAGAGAGATTGGTAAAGAAATATTTGATGAATCTTTAAAATTAATGTTAAGAGGGCTGATTATACAGCTTATGGGGGATTAATCATGATAAAGGTGTCAGACTTGTCATTTAGCTATACCGAAGAAAAATTTATTCAAGATATTAATTTCGAAGTAGAAAAGGGTGAAATATTTGGATTTTTAGGGCCATCTGGTGCCGGTAAAAGCACTCTTCAAAAGATTTTAACAGGTTTGCTGAGAAATTATGAAGGAAATTCAGTAGTTGATGGAGTTGAAAGTAAATATTATAAAAGAAATTTTTATGAAAACATAGGTGTTGACTTTGAATTTCCAAGTCTTTATGAAAAATTGACAGGCAGAGAAAATCTTAAATTTTTTGGATCTTTGTATTCGAAAAAATTGCGTAATATTGACGAAATGCTAAAAATGGTTGGTTTGCAAAATGATGGTGAAAAAAAAGTTTGCGACTATTCTAAAGGTATGAAATCAAGGCTTAATTTCATAAAAGCACTTTTACATAATCCTGAGATTTTGTTTCTTGATGAACCGACCAGCGGATTAGATCCAAATAACAGCAGGGATATGAAAAACATAATACTTGAAGAAAAGGCTAAAGGTAAAACAATAATACTAACTACTCATAACATGGTTGATGCTGCAGAACTATGCGACAGAGTGGCATTTATAGTAGATGGGAGGATTAAGGCTTTAGATTCTCCTCATAATTTGATTATGTCCAAGGGGGCAGTGAAAATTAAATATTCATACTATGATGGTATAGAAAAAACCAGGGAATGTTTATTAAAGAAAACATCCGAAGATTATAAGTTAAAAGAACTTATTGAAAAAAATCAAATTTTATCTATTCACAGCTCTGAACCAACTTTAAGCGATATTTTTATGGAAGTAACCGGGAGAGTGCTGCAATGAGGAAGAAAAATTTGTTTGTTGGTGATGTTAGGTTTCAGTTCAAATATGGATTTTACTTTGTTTATACAATCTTTACCGTTATATATGCATCTTTGATTTATGTTTTTCCACATTCTTGGAAGGTAAAAGCAGCAACAATTATGATATTTTCTGACCCAGCAGCCATGGGATTGTTTTTTATGGGAGCAATAATCTTATTGGAAAAAAGTGAAAGAGTATTAAATTCAATTGCTGTTTCACCGGTAGGAGCAGATGAGTATATATTATCAAAGGTTATATCCATAGGATTTATTTCTACTGTTGTGGGCTTAATTATTGCCTTTGCTGCAGATATTAGTAATATACCAATGGTCGCCTTTGGCATATTCGTGGGCTCAGCTTTTTTTACATTAGTAGGATTGATTATTGCATCAAACACAAAAAGTTTAAATCAATTTATAGTTTCCACGGTTCCAATTGAAATAATTTGTTTTTTGCCTCCTATATTTTATTCGTTCGGATATGAAAAAACATTCATGTTAATACATCCTGGATGCATTTTAGTCAGATTTATCAGTGGGAACAGTGATTATTTATTAATGCTTACTTTTATATTATTAATATGGATTATAACAGTTTATTTAATTGCTTATAAAAATATTAAAAAAATGCTTCAACAGACAGGGGGGACAAAGCTTTGAAAACATATTATGTAGGGTTGTATTTTTCATTTAAACAGTTTATTAAGCAAATATATAATGATGCTATGATATTTATGATATGCCTTGCTCCAATATTGTATATCTTGCTTTTTAGATATGGATTACCATTAGCTGAAGAAATTTCAATTGAATATATAGACTTAAAAGTTATATTATCACCATATTATCTTGTGTTTGATTTGTTTTTAGCTGTATTGACACCTACTATGTTTAGCTATGCATCTGCCATGGTTATCCTCGGTGAAATTGATGATGGAATCACAAATTATTTTGCAATTACACCTGTTGGTAAAGAAGGTTATTTAATTTCCAGATTGATTTTTCCGTTGCTTTTTTCTTTAGTGATTACAATAATAGCAATAAGTATATTTTCAATAACTAAAATTTTGTTGCGAGAGACAATTATTATATCAATAATGTCAACAATGCTGGGTTATATTATGTGTATGATAGTAATAGCAATGTCTACCAATAAAGTAGAAGGTCTGGCGGTCATGAAGCTGTCTGGTTTATTACTTATAGGAATTCTTGCACCATTTTTTATTAAAGGGAATATTCAATACATGGTATCATTTTTGCCATCATTATGGCTTTCAAAGTATGCTGTAGAAAGCAATAATATTTATTTAATTCTATATTTTCTGGTTTCAACATTGTGGGTTTTAGTGTTAAATAAGAGATTTAAAAGTAAATTATTATAATCAGGTAGGTATAGACAATGATCCCTCTGACTTTCAATTTGTAGGGATTTTTTTTATCTGTTGACAAAGTAGAAAAAAATATGTATAATTGCCATAGACCAAGTGGTCTAGACCAAACGGTCTATAAGTTCAAAGGAGTATTAAATTGAAGGAAAGTAGTTTTGAAAAAAAAGAAGAGCTATTACAAGCTGCACTTGATGAGTTTTCTATGAAAAAATATGAAGAAGCTTCTTTAAACAATATTATAAAAAAAGCAAGAATCAGCAAGGGTACATTTTATTATCATTTTAAAGACAAACAAGATTTATATATTTATTTGCTTGAATCTTCTGTTAAAACAAAATGGGAATTCATTAACACTCACTTGAAAGAATCAGTAGAAGTTAAAAATAACATATTTGAAAAATTTAAATTGCAAGCAAGAATTGGTGCTGAATTTGCTGTGACTCATCCTAAATTTCACAATCTTAGCAAGCTGCTGTCTAAAGAAAAAGGTAATGAAATATATGAAATTGCTAAAAGAAAGTTGTCTGGTGATTCTTCTAATCCTTTAAAAAAAATGATTGAAAGTGCAATAGAAGATGGTAATTTTAGGGATGACATCCCTAACGATTTTATTTTAAAAATTATAAGTTATATGTTTTCAAATTTTGATGAAATTTTTAGTGATGAAGAGGATTTAGAAATAAGCAATATTCTTAAAAATCTTGATTATTATGTTGATTTTATTAAAAATGGATTAGGTAAATAATTTGAAGATCATGAGGAGGTAATTATGGAAAATAAATTTAATCGAAATGATAAAATAATAGCTTTATTATTTGCACTGGTTACAATAATTTTTATCGTATTAGCATTTACAAACAAAATTTTTTTTAACTGGGCATACGAGCGCCATCAGAATCAATTAAGCTGGTATATCAGACCTCTTTTTCTTATTCCATTTTGCTTTTTTGCATATAAAAGAAGTTGGGCTGGCATATCAGGAACTATATTTTTAATGCTTACAAGTATGTTTTGGTTTCCAAAACCGATAGCAGTAAGTGACCAGGTTAAAGACTTCTTAAAAATGGAAATGGACTATTTACTTGGTGATTGGGGATTATTAAAGGCACTAATAACATTGATTGTTCCTATATCGCTTACATCTTTGGCTGTAGCTTTTTGGAACCGGAATTTATATTTTGGTATTTCAGTAATGGTATTCATAGCAGTAGCTAAAATGGCATGGAGTGTTGCATTTGGTGGAGAAGCTGGAAAATCCATATTTGCACCAGCAATGGTGGGATTGATAATATGCATAGTTTTAATATACTTTGGATTTAGAAAAATTGACAAAAAGAAATAAGAATCTCATGAGTATGAATTGTCAATTCCAGACCCTATGGAAGATGATAATTGGCTTGATAAACAAATAGAAGAGTTCAAGAAGTCTAATATTCCTGGAGAAATAGTGGTGGCTTCGACTACCAATATAGGGTGGACACCGATTATACTTACTCTTGCATTTGTTTCAT
>JAQSYS010000052.1 GCA_029256005.1 Sedimentibacter sp. | reverse complement strand
ATTTCACCGTCTAATTTCTATGTAGAAAAGGGAAATAGGACGCTTGATGAGATAATTGCTGAAATGGATAGGGGAATAATGATTACAGAGCTTCAAGGTCTTCATTCGGGACTTAATTCCATATCCGGGGATTTTTCGTTGGCAGCACTTGGATATGAAATTAAGGGCGGCAAAATTGCAGGTCCGGTTGAACAAATTACTGTTGCTGGTAACTATTTTGAAATGCTTAAAAACATAGAAGAGGTAGGTTCTGATTTGAAATTTGGCCTTCCAGGAGAAGCATATATAGGATCCCCATCTTTAAAAATTAAAAAGCTGTCTATAGCAGGAGAATAATTTAATAGACAATAAAAAGGCAATCCCAGAGGATTGCCTTTTAAAATGTATTTGTTAGTCTACTCTTTCACGTTCGCTGAATAATAATGTAATGCAGTATAAACCTGCTAAACCTACAAGTCCATACACCAAGCGGCTGAAAATTGCTGTTTGGCCACCAAATATAGCAGCAACCAAGTCAAACTGAAACAAAGAAATCAATCCCCAGTTCAAAGCTCCTATAATGACTAATACCAATGCAAATTTATCCATAGGTTAATAACCTCCTTAAATTAAATATAATGTTATTATTTCATTAATTTTCTAGATTATGCATTAATTCAAAAAATAATAAATAGCTTTTAAATTAACACATATTATTTTCATGAATATACTAAATCAAAATGATTTGCATTAAGGAGGTTATTATGGAAAATTGCAGACCTGATAATATTGAAGCTAATGAAGATATAAATATTCAATGCGACTGTGACAGAAACAGGGACAGAGTGGGTGGAAGAGTTGGTGACAGAAGACCACCATGTGTTCATGAAAGAGACAGAGTAGAAGGTATCGGTGGGATAGATTCATCTCTTTTATTCTTCTTTTTATTACTAGTAGTTATTGTTTGTCAAAGTGACTGTGATATAGACATGAATACTTTACTTTGGTTCTTCTTGCTTCTTGTAGTACTTTATAACAAATTTGAATTTTAATTTCCACCCCAGTACACACATTCGAAGATTGTTGTTGGGTAATAAAAAAGTCTGCCATATTACCAGGCAGACTTTTTTTCGTCATCCATCAATTCTATTTCTAATTTGTCGAAATCAACCTCATCAATGAAATCTTGAGGATAAAAGGTTACATATTTAAATTGAGAAAATTCCAATTCGTGTTTTTTCAACCAAGGTGGAACACTTATATCAAGTTTCTGACATATTTCTTTAATGCATTTGTCCCTTTTGCCTGTGGAGCTGATGTCTTCTTTATTTTTAACTACAATTGAATTAACAATATGATCTTTGATGATTTTTTTTGCCCATAATTTATACATGTTTCACCCGGTATCTTAATACTTTGGTGTTATTATAAAATCCTTGAATAATAAACCACCGTAATTTATTTTTGCTTCTCGTATTTCTTTTTCTACATCTTCCTGCACTATGATATCAATGCCGTCAACATTGTATGCTACATCATTTTCTGATTGTTTCACCGAAACAATTTTATAAATAAAACCGCTTCAGCCAACAGGAAATTTTACAAGCATTATAGGTATATTATGTTCTTGCATTAAAGACAATTTCTCTTTGGCTTTGTCTGTAATACTAAATTTCATAAATACTCCTTAATTGAATTTTGCAACAACTTCAAATCCTTTTCTGAATACTCCGTTGGTGTAATCAATTTCAGCTCCTTTAATTGCGCCCTCCAATTCATCGGAAACAATTAAATCAAATCCTTCTACTTGATAAACCTTATCTTCGTCTGATTGTTTCTCCGAAACAATGCCTAATTCGGCTCCACATCAGGAATAGCCTGTTATTTTTAATTTAATAGGCTGTTCATTACTTTTTAATTCATTTAATTTTTCTATTGCATTATCTGTTAATTTAAATTCCATAATTTCCTCCACTTTATATTTATTACACTATAATAAAATTTTATATTAATTACAGTGATTGAGTCACATTAGTTTAACTCTAAAATATATTTTTATGTTTGTTTTAATATATTATTATAAAAATGTTAATTGTACAAGAAAAATTATGTATAATAAGAGATAAGCAGCTTTTTAGCTTCTTCTTTATCTTTATTGTTCATAACTATCTTTTCCATAATTTCAACAGGTTTATTTTTTATAATATAAATTGAGTCTGATAATGTGACAGCTTCATCAACATCATGAGTTATGAATAATACGGTTCTCTTACTTTCGCTCCATAACTTTTTAAATAAAAAAATCATTTCATTTTTTAATTTTATATCCAATCCCTTAAAGGGTTCGTCTAAAATTAAAAAGTTTGAAGGGTACGCAAATGCTCTTGCCAACGAGACCCTTTGACACATTCCGCCGCTTAATGCATTTGGCTTGTAATTTTCATAACCATTTAATTCAACCATATTGATGTAGTTATTAATGATATTTACCCGTTTTTCTATATCATAAACATCTTTAAGAACAAAATCAATATTATCATACACGCTGAACCATTCAAGAAGTCTAGGTTCTTGAAAAACATATGAATATACTGCTTTTTCGGTTCCTGTAACTTCTCCATTATCAACAAGAACCAGCTTTGAAGCTATATTTGCAATTGTTGTTTTGCCAACACCCGAGGGACCAAACAAGCATGAAATTTTATTTTCTTCAAAAGATATACTGAAATTTTTTAATATTTCCAAATCAGCAAATTTTTTATTTATATTAACTAGATTAATCATAATTCCTCGATTTAAAAAGTTTTTTAAGCACTGTTTCAAAAAAATAGCTCAATGTAATAATTATAACGGTCCAAGCAAACAAGGCCGGTATTTCTAAGTAAACCTTTGAATCATATAGGTAGCGTCCTATTGAATACTTTGGAAGACTCAGTACTTCAGCAGCAGATGTCACCTTCCATCCTATGCCAAGTGCTGATATCATTGCTGCCTTAACATATGGAAGAACGGAATAAAAATAAACAGATGTTATTACACGAACTTTTTTAATATTGTAAATTTGGCACATTTGTAAAAGCTTTGGGTCGGTAGATTTAATTCCACTTACTGTGTTTGTCCATATAATTGGGAAACACATGAGAAATGCTACAAATATAGGTACATTAGTATCCTTAAACCACATAATTGCAATGATTATTATGGACATAACAGGAACTGTCCTTATTATTCCAATGAAAGGAGTAAATAGATCGTAAAAAAACTGATTCGTGCCGCAAATGTATCCTATAACTATGCCAAAAAGGCAAGAAACAAAAAAGCCTGAGAGTGTTCTATAAGTGCTGAAAAGTATTGTAATGTATGTGTCCTTATTTTTCAGTAAATCAACAAGTGCATTAAATGTAGAAAAAGGAGAAGGGAGGTAAATCTCCTGATTAATAACCAAGGATAATACTTCCCATACAACTATCCAAAATAATATTATATAAATTTTCCTGCTCTTATTGTGCAAAATAGAATGCATCATCAGGCAACTTTCCTCCTATGGAAGCCGGATTTGAATCAAATAAAACCTTGTAAAAGTTGTTTAAACCAGTTTTTTCTTCTTGAGCTTCTAAAAAAGTAATTCCGCAGAATGGTATTGCCTTTTCAACTAATGTTGCGCTTGGCATTAGTTCATTTTTTTCTACAAGTAAGGAAGCATCTTTTGGATTTTCATTAACCCAGTTAACTGAAGCTTCATATTCTTTTAAAAATTCAGCAATAAATTCCTTGTTATTCTCAGCAAATTCCTTGCTTACAACAATACATCCAGTATATAGTTGGCTTGCATCTGATGATGCCTTTTTCCATTCTTCATTTAAATCAATCAGCATTTTAACATTGTTGTTTTTCATCATTGTTTGTGTAACAAATGGCTGAGGTAGAAGTGCAACCTTAGAATCCTCTGCTATTACAGATTGTGCCATTGTTGCATGGTCAGCTGCATAATCAAGTTCTACTTTTCCTTCTAAACCATTTTGCTTCAATATGTAATTAATTGCATAGTCAGGAGTTGAGCCCTTTCCACTCATACCAAGAGTCTTTCCTTCTAAATCTAATATAGAAGTAACTTCATCAGTTCCGACTATATATAAGTTTCCTATGGTGTTAACAGCCATCAGCTGAATATTACCTCCGGTTTTATTATATAAAACAGAAGCTAAGTTAATAGGTACTGAAGAAATTTGTATTTCTCCGTTAATAATTTTTGCGGTAAGAGAATCCGGTGCGCCTTCAGCAACATATTCAACATTGTAATTACTGCTGTTTAATGCTTTTTCATCAATCATTTTAATCATACCTATTGATGTTGGCCCCTTTAGTCCTGCAATAGTAACATTGACAGGTTCCTCTGGTTCTTCTTGTATTTCTTGTGGTGGTTGATTTGCTTCAGGTTTTTGTCCTGCTATATACTTGCTGCATCCTGTAACTAAGACAACAATTAAAAGTAATGCTAATAATAAATTTATTTTTTTCATACTTCCTCCAATTATTTTTTTGATAATGCGCTTTTTACGCTTATCCCGTTTATTTTTCCTAACTTGCCTGTTAGAGCGCCAATTTCATCTGTAGTGCCATCCACAATTAATGAGATGACATTGACACCACGTTCCCTGTAAGGAATACCCATTCTGCCGACAATAATGTTGCCGAATTGTGACAAAATTTCATTCACCTCTGAAATATGCATCAATTCTTCAATTACTATTCCGACTACACCTATTCTTTTATCCATGAAATCTCCTTTTCACAGTTTGGTTCCCCAAAGTAGTTGATTCTTACTATTACTTACATTGGAGACACCTTGCATACAAAAAATTCCTTGCAAGCGCAAGGAATTAAAGTTATATCAATAACTTAATTTTTCCTTGCCCTCAGATAACCTTAAGCTCAGATTATTTTTTCTGTAATGTATATTTGTTTCTTATTTATATGATGGCAAATCTTCTAAGGAAATATTAAAGTGCTTTGTAAAAGTTAATAAATAAAATTCAGATGGCTCTTCTTCACCAATTTCATATAATTTGATTCTTTCTCTTGGAACATTCAGTGCATTGCTAAGCTCTTGTTTTGTCATGTCGTGTTCTTTTCTGATTTGTCTTAATTTTTCACCTAATGTCATATCATTCACCTCTAAATTTATTTGATTAATTATATTATATCAAATTTTACAGATTTTACAATAAATTAAGAGATTATAATTTTGATTATATTAAATAATATCAAATTGTCTAAAAAATCCCAAACAAAAAAGAATACAGAAATAAAAAATATGTTATAATGAATACAATTGATGAAACAAAGTAGACGTGAAGCAAGATGATAAACGTCTTGCATTTATGATAAAATGATTTTAAATAAATATTAGAGGTCAAATATGATATCTACAAAATGGTTCCAAGGAATAAATAGTATAAATGAAGCATTAGATATAAGAAAGAAAGTTATTACTGAAGAATTAAAGTTAATCGAAAATAATATTTCTGATATTTTTGATGAGTTTGCATTTAATGCAGTTGTATATGATGATGAGAATGCTGTTGGAACCGGCAGACTCTTATTTAAAGAAGGAAAGTACTTCATTGACAATGTGTGTGTCCTTAAGGAATTCAGAGGCAGACATTACGGCGATTTAATTGTGAGAATGCTAGTGAGAAGAGCTGTTAACATGGGTGCAGAAAAAACTTACACAGAATGTAAAAGCAGTTGTACAAAGATGTTTGTGAACATAGGATTTGAGACTGTACAATCAAACGAAAGTGGAATAAACTTAATGGTGATGACTGGGGATGTAGGCGGTCATTGTAAGCATTAAATTAAATATGATATTGAAAAAAATAGGTAATTAATGTAACATACATATGATAATATTATTGGAGGATATGATGGATTATAAAAAGCTTGCTGAAATTTTGTTTCCTAATGTAAAAGAAACTATAGAATATTATGAAAATGAAGTTTTTCCACAAAGAAAATTACCCGCAGGAGCAAAGGTAACAAGACTGGGACCAAGTCCTACAGGGTTTATACATTTAGGAAATTTATATGGAGCATTTGTAGACGAAAGATTGGCTCATCAAAGCGAAGGAGTTTTTTTTCTACGTATAGAAGATACAGATGAAAAACGTAAGGTCGAAGGATCAGTTGAAATAATTATTTCATCTCTTAAATACTTTGGCTTGAATTTTGACGAGGGAGCATTGTTAGATGGCGAAATAGGCAATTATGGACCTTATTACCAAAGTAATCGCGCCAAAATATATCAATGTTTTGCCAAATATCTTGTTGAGCAGGGAAGAGCGTATCCGTGCTTCTGCACAGAAGAAGAATTAGAGGAAATAAGAAAACAACAAACAGAAGAAAATGTTAATACCGGTTATTATGGGAAATGGGCTAAGGACAGAAACATAACATTAGATGAAGTTCAAACGCGTTTAAATAATAATGAAGAATTTGTAATAAGATTCAAATCAATGGGAACTGAAGAAGGAACATTTGAAATAGAAGATGCTATCAGAGGCAAATTATCAATACATGAAAATTATCAGGATGTAGTAATGCTGAAAACCAATGGAATTCCTACATATCATTTTGCGCATGTTGTCGATGATCATTTAATGAGAGTTACTCATGTAGTAAGAGGTGAGGAATGGCTTTCAACTTTGCCTATTCACTACGAGATATTTAAATCCTTTGGATGGGAGCATCCTGTGTATTGCCATACTGCACACTTGATGAAAATGGATGATGGGGCAAAAAGGAAACTTTCTAAGAGAAAAGATCCAGAGCTGGGACTTGGATTCTATATGGATTTAGGTTATCATCCTGCTGCTGTAAGAGAATATTTACTTACAATATTAAACTCCAACTATGAAGAATGGAGAATCCAAAATCCTGAAAGTTCAACAGATGATTTTGAATTTACTCTTGAAAAAATGAGCAATTCTGGGGCATTATTTGATTTAGACAAACTAAACAATATATGCAAGGATGTACTTTTGAAAATTTCAACAGAAGAAATTTATGAATTTTTATTGAATTGGGCAAAAGAGCATAAAAATGAAATAGTTGAAATTTTAGAAAACAACAAACAATCAGTAATTAAATTGCTTTCAGTTGGAAGAAGCGGCGACAAGCCTAGAAAGGATTTGATGTACTGCCAGCAAATATTTGAATTCATCAATTATTTCTTTGATGAATATTTTGAAATAGTTGACAGCTACCCTGAAAACATAAATGCTGAGGAAGCTAAGAAGCTATTGGCGCTATATTTAGAAACTTACAACCATACTGACGATCAAACACAATGGTTTGAAAAAATCAGAACTATAGCAGCTGAAAATGGATATGCAGCTAAACCAAAGGATTATAAGAAAAATCCTGATTTATACAAAGGTCATGTTGGAGATGTAAGCTCTGTAGTTAGAATTGCATTAATTGGAAGAGCAACATCACCAGATATATGGGAGCTACAGCAAATCATGGGCGAAGAAAAAGTTAGAAGAAGATTAGAAAAAGCTATTAATAATTAAAAACATACTGCCACTGAAAAAACTCAGTGGCATTTATTTTATATTGTTAAATCTATTGAAGCTTTTAATTTTTCAATCATTTCATCAACATGTTCCTTAGTGATAATCAAAGGAGGAACAAGTCTGATAATGTTTTTTCCTGCAGTTATTATTATTAAACCAAGCTCCTGTGCTTTTAATATAATATCTCCAACCGGAACTGAAAATTCAAGTCCCTGCATAAGTCCTTTGCCTCTTCTTTCAATTATAAAACTATATTTTTCAATAAGCTTATCCAGTTCACCTTCCAAGTAAGGAGATATTTCATTAACATGACTAACAATATCATTGGATTCAAACAAATCAAATACCTTGCTGACAGCTGCACAAACAAGAGGGTTGCCTCCATAAGTAGTTCCGTGGTCTCCGGGTGCTATTGCAGCAGCAGCTTTTTCATTAGCAAGGAATGCACCAACAGGCACTCCACACCCCAAGGCTTTAGCAACAGCCATTATATCCGGTTTAAGACCATATTGCTGAAATGCAAACATGGAACCGGTTCTACCCATACCACATTGAACTTCATCAAAAATCAATAGAATATCATTAACTTCGCATAAATCTTTGACTCCTTGCAGAAATTCCGCTGTTGCAGGATAAATGCCGCCTTCTCCTTGTACAGGCTCAATAATTATTGCACAGGTTTTTTCAGTAATCAAATTTTTTACACTCTCTAAATTATTAAATTCTGCAAATTTTATACCTCCAATCAAAGGCTTGAAGGCTTTTTGATATTCGCTGTTTCCTGTAACTGATAAAGCGCCCATACTTCTTCCGTGGAAAGAGTTGTTCATTGATATTATTTCGTGATCTGTAGAACCATCCTTGTTATATGCATATTTCTTTGCCAGCTTAATAGCACCTTCAATAGATTCGGTACCGCTGTTTGTAAAAAAAACTCTGTCTAAGCCTGTGGCTGTTGTAAGCTTTTTAGCAGCATCAATGGCAGGTACATTGTAATAATAATTTGAAGTGTGAATTAATTTATCTAATTGAGCTTTTAAAGTGTCGTTGTATTCCTTATTGTTGTAGCCCAATGCAAATACAGCAATTCCGGCAGCAAAGTCCAGATATTTTTTTCCTTCTGTATCGTATAAATATACACCTTCACCTTTGTCTAATATGATTTGATATCTTTTATAAGTGTGTAATAAATTGTTTTCAGCTTTTTCTATATAATTTAATTTATTCATTATGCTTCCTCCTAGCATTTCAATATCATTGTTCCCATAATCTTATTCATGAAAAATTCATTCAGCAATGTATGCTGGACTCTGCCGTCTAGTATATGCACATATGAAACTCCATTTTCAATGGCATCTATGCAGTTATTCAATTTAGGAAGCATGCCTCCGCCTGCATATCCGCTTCCCACAAATTCCTTTGCCTGCGGAACAGTTAATTCAGTAATTAATGTTGTTGGATCATTCGGATCCTTGCAGACTCCTTGAATTCCGGTAAGAAAAACAAGCTTATCTGCTTTCATTGCTTTTGCAACCCAACAAGCAACATCATCGGCATTGATGTTATAC
>JAQSYS010000051.1 GCA_029256005.1 Sedimentibacter sp. | reverse complement strand
TTTTTATTTTTATCGATATTAAAGTAATTTACAAGTTCATTAAACTTTTCTTCAGACATATCCCTATACATCAACTTTTCATAAGCAAACAATTTAGTTAATGTATACTGATATGGAAAAAATAAATTGTCCTGTACAAAATAAAAGTCTTTGAATATTTCTGAATCCTCACCAAACAATTCATCATCATAATAAATATCTCCCTGATCCTGCTTGTAAATCATCATTATATGTTTTAATAGTGTCGTTTTACCACATCCGTTAGAGCCTACCAAACCATAAATCTGACTAGTTTCAGCATTCAATCTTATATTATTTAAAGCTTGAAAATCTCCGAATTTCTTGCTTAAATTATCAATTCTTAACATTGTGCCCTCCTTGCCCCTTATTGGGGTTTAGAATATTATTGACCATTTCTATTATAAAATCATCTTTTAATCCAAGAGTTTTTAGAGATCTTACAGCTTCGCTCAATTTTTCTTTCATCTTTTTTATATGTAAGCTCCTTAACTCATCTGAATTTTTTACAAAATTTCCTATTCCCTTTACAGTGTAAATGTAATTGTCTTCTTCTAAACTTTTATATGCCTTTTGAATAGTGTTTGGATTTATCTTTACCATTGCTGCAAGCTCCCGTACTGAAGGAAGCTTTTCATCAGGCCTCAGAACTTTAGACATAATAAGTCTGGTAATTTCATCATAAACTTGTTCATAAATTGCCTTTGGGTTGTTATTATCAATTTGAATCACTCTATCACCCCCATTAAATATTGCAGCATGTTGTTTTATTATTTACAAAGTCATGCAGTCTTCCTTCATATACTGCATCTAGGTTCAAGCTGTTGTAATCATCTGGTATCACTAAAGAAATTTCCTTTCCAAGAGGTACAATTCCATTTAACAAATAAGAAACAAAGCTGGAACAAACAAAGTAATATTTTCTTTGAAAAGGTATATTGAAATACATTAATAAAATATTTAAAAAACTATATTTAAAGCTATTTGGTTCTGCTAAAAAGTTATTCAGTCTTGTGATAATTGTATTATAATCATCATCAGTAACATCAAGCTTATATATTTTGCACTTGGTTTCAGGATGCATTTTAAACACACCTTCATTTACATCCTCTTTTACAAAGCCTCCCAAAAGTGGAAACCAAACAATTTTTCTTCCAAAGCTAAACATAGTTGAACAATCTTCCACAAGCGAAATTGATATGTGATTGTATGTTTTTTTAGAAAGTGCTTTCAATGTTTTAGATACAATTGTATTTGTTTGTGTTAAAACTATTTTAATTTCTTTCATTTATATCTCCATTTATATGCTTATGTCATGTGTACTATTACACTTGGTACAGTAACTGTATTATAATCCCTAATACACCATTACGTCAATACATTTATTTATTACATTTCTAAGACAAAAAACCCGGTAGGAAAAATCCAAGTCCTACCGGGTAAAATAATTTTATTAAATTACTGTATACAGCCAGAAAAAGAACGGTATTGTAAGTAAAGAAACCAAATGTGTAATAACAACTATCTTAGAGCCAAATTCAATGTCTCCCCCGTATTTTTGAGCCAATATAGGCATTAATACAGCTACAGGCAATGATGCGTAAATTACATAAATTTGCTCAATCATTTGATCTAATGTCAAAAATTTCATTAATATAATCATAGATATAGGTGAAGCTATCAATCTAAAAAATGTAGCAAAATATGCTTCCTTGTTTATAAATGATTCTTTCACACCAATGGTAGCAATCTTGCTACCTATAATTATCATTGACAAAACTGTTGTTACATTGGTTAATAAATCTAATAGATTAGTTGCAAACAAAGGTAATGGTAATTGTGTAAAATACAAAAACAGTCCTACATAAACCCCTATCATACCAGGATTCAAAAACATAAACTTATATCTATTTTTTATCTTTTTCTTTCCTAAAAGCAAAGACACACCGTATGTCCACATAAAGACTATATTTGGAGTATGAAACATAGTAGCATAAAACATTCCTTGAGAGCCATATATCTGATAAGCTAATGGAAAACCCATAAAGCCGCCATTCATTAATGCAACAGAATATTTAACCATCTTTTTCTTTTCAACTTCTTTATTCTTAAATGAAGCAATATTACTAAGCAAAATCAGAAAAATGTCAAACAATATTGCTATGATAAGAAGAATTGCTCCAGTTTTCAACTGGTCAAACGAAAAATCAATATTCATTGCGTTAATTACCATTGCAGGCGTCGTTATATTAACTAATATATATGTAAGCGAATTTTCCCCATCATTATTTAAAATTCCTTTATTCCTTAAATAATACCCTACTGCCATTAATATTGCCATTAAAATGATACTGTTTATTAATGTTCCTATTATCATAGTCTTGACTCCTTAGCTGTTGTCCAATTTCTAAACAGAATATCATGTACTACCTTAATTATCAAGCAAAAAATATTAAAAGTCCATCCAAAGATGGACTTTATAATTTAATATCATTATTTTAACTTATAGCCTTCAAGCTCTCTTTCGTTTGCTAAAATAAAGTGTTCAGGTTCGAATTCTACCCAGTGAGGTGGGTATTGGTCATAGTCAAAGTGACTCTTTTTAGGGTCATATATTTCTATTTTTTTGTTTCTTTCTACTCTTGGGTTAGGCGTAGGAATCGCTGATAACAAGGACTTAGTATACGGATGCAATGGATTATCAAAAAGTTTTTCAGTTTCTGCTAATTCCACTATCTTACCCTTGTGTATAACTGCAATTCTATCAGATATAAATCTAACAACTGACAAATCATGTGCAATAAACAAATAAGTAAGTCCTTTTTGTTTTTGCAAATCAGCAAGAAGATTTATTACCTGTGCACGTATGGATACGTCCAATGCTGATATAGGTTCATCTGCTATTACAAGCTCAGGCTCCATAACCAAGACTCTGGCAATTCCTATACGCTGTCTTTGTCCTCCTGAAAACTCATGAGGAAATCGGCTTGCAAATTCAGGCAGCAATCCAACCTCTGATAATGCTTCTTCTACCAATTTCTTTCTGTTCTCTTCAGATCCGTAATTTTTTAGGTTGTACAATCCTTCTGACACTATGTAATCAACCTTTGCTCTTTCATTTAAAGAAGCCATTGGATCCTGAAATATCATTTGAATTTTTCTTGTAAGTTCCTTGTCCAGTTCTGCATCAATTTTACCGCTTATTTTCTTGCCCTTATAAATTATTTCACCGGAAGCAGCTGGATTTATTCTTATGATTGCTCTACCTATAGTAGTTTTTCCTGAACCAGATTCACCTACAAGACCAAAAGTTTCTCCTTTATATATGTTGAAACTTACATCATTAATAGCTACAAATTTTTTGTTTCTTTTGCCAAACTCAACTTTTAAATTCTTAACCTCTAATAACTTTTCTTTATCATTAATCAATGATATCACCTCTCTTTGCGCCCATTTCTTGCATTTTCTTAATTAAAAGAGGTGGTTCAACTTTTGGAGATCTTGAATCCAAAAGCCATGTTCTAGCTTTGTGTGTTGGACTCACTTCAAAATAAGGAGGTCTTTCTACAAAGTCTATTTTAAGTGCGTGAGGGTTTCTAGGTGCAAATGCATCACCCTTTATTTCCTTAAACAAGTTTGGAGGTGTACCTTTTATTGAATATAAAGCTTCTCCTTTAATACCCAGCTGAGGGAGTGATGATAACAACGCCCATGTATATGGATGTTTAGGATCAAAAAATACTTCTTCAGATGAGCCTAATTCAATTATGTCGCCTGCATACATAACTGCAATTCTATCAGCTACATTAGCAACGACACCAAGGTCATGAGTTATATATATAATTGTTAGGTCATATTTGTCCTGCAAATTTTTTAACAGCTGAAGTATTTGAGCCTGTATAGTCACATCCAGTGCAGTTGTAGGTTCATCGCATATTAATATATTTGGATTGCAAGCTACAGCTATTGCTATAACTACCCTTTGTCTCATACCACCTGAAAACTCATGAGGATATTGCTTATATCTTCTTTCTGGTTCAGTAATTCCAACATCATTTAAAATTTCAATTGCAAGTTTTTTAGCTTCTTCGCCTTTTAAATTCTGATGAAGCTCAATTGATTCCTGTACCTGTTTACCAACTGTCTTAAGTGGATTCAATGATGTCATGGGATCCTGGAATACCATAGCAATTTCTTTTCCTCTTATTTTAATCCATTCATCTTCAGTTTTATATTTAGATAAATCCTGACCTTTGTATATTATGCTTCCTGATTCTATTCTTCCGTTTGCATCCAAAAGCCCCATAAATGACTTATTGAAAACTGATTTTCCTGAACCAGATTCACCAACTATAGCCAAACTTTCACCCTTATGGAGGTCCAAAGATGCTCCTCTTATGGCAGTTAACTCCTTGCCTCTAAGATTAAACTTTATTACTAAATCTTCTACAGATAATATTACTTCGCTGTTAATTATTTCTTCAATAGTTTTCTGTGCCATCATTTACCTCCTACACGTGATTTCTTGGATCAGCAGAGTCTGCAAAAACATTGCCGATTACATAGAAGGAAATAGTTACTACAGATATAACGGCAGCAGGGAAAAACAACTGATATCTTTGGCTCGGATCCATCATTAAGGCTCTTCCTTCATTTATCAGATTTCCAAGTGACGGTATATCAACAGGCAATCCCATTCCTATATATGATAGGAATACTTCGTTTCCTATAGCAGCAGGTATTGCCAATGCCATTCTGAGCATTATAACCGAAACCAGGTATGGCAATAAGTTCTTAGTAATTATTCTGCTGGTAGGTGTTCCAAGACACCTAGATGCTAAATTATATTCCCTATCTCTAATAATTATTATTAAGTTACGTACAAACCTAGCCATTTGCAGCCAACCGGTCATGCACATAGCAAAGATTATTGTTGGAATACTTGGCTTCATAATGTATGTCAATATAATAAGAACAACTGTTGTTGGAATGTTATCCCAAACGTTATATATTTCAGTTATTATTGCATCCAACTTTCTTACATAACCCCAAAGTGCACCTATTGTTATACCAACCACTGCTTCAAATAATCCAACTGCAACACCAATGAAAAGTGATGTCCTGGTACCGCTCCATATACGAGCCCATAAATCTTGCCCTATTGAGTTTGTACCAAACCAAAATTCATTATTTGGCTGCACATTTCTGAATTGGAGATTAGTTTCAGGATTATTATATATTTGCGTTGGACTCTTTTGACCTGGTAGGTACGGTTGTACTAAAGTAAATAAAACCACACATGCTATCAAAACCAAAAGTGCAACGGCAACTTTATTTTTCATAAAAACTTGGACAGTTGATCTCCAAAATGAATAATTTGAATAGCCTGTCAATTCACCTTTAGATTGATCATAATCAGCAAATTCAAATAAGGATGGATCTATATTATCAGCCATGTTGTTTATAATTTTCTTACTAGTCATTATCTTGATCCCCCTTCGTTACCTAATTTTATTCTAGGATCAAATGTGGCCATTAATATGTCTCCCAACATTAATCCAATAATTCCTATAGATGAATATAGAAGCACCAATGCCTGAACTAGTGTGTTATCTTGTCGCTGTATAGCAGTAACTAAAAGGCCTCCTGTTCCGGGAATTGAAAACAAAGATTCAACATAAATGGAACCTGAAACTGTATACAAAATTGATGCAGGCAAGTACTGTGCCATAGGAACAAATGCATTACGCATAACATGTCTTATCATAATTTCTTTATTTTTTAACCCTTTTGCTCTGGCAAGTCTCACATAGTCTTTATTTAATTCATCA
Source organism: Sedimentibacter sp. (assembly GCA_029256005.1). Taxonomy (GTDB): domain Bacteria; phylum Bacillota; class Clostridia; order Tissierellales; family Sedimentibacteraceae; genus Sedimentibacter. Next base: position 3,278 of record JAQSYS010000051.1, on the reverse strand, counting down.
ACCATATATCGCCTAATCCACATAGCATAATATGCAATATTGACCAGGGATAAGCAAAACACAGGCAATATCCAGCTTTTAGGGTCTGTTTTGTCGTATAAAAGCGGTAAATTAAATATTTGCGTAAAAAACACCTGAATAAGCAGGTAATATATGACAACAGGAACTGCATTTGCACCAACTACATAACACGTCCCAAGTTTATCCCAAAACTTTCCCTTGTATCTAGCCATCAGAACACCTAGGCTCAAGCCTACCACTAATGATATGCCAAGAGAAGCCATACCAAAACGGAGTGATGTTATTAACTTCTCGCCTAATATTTTTGTTATAGCAACCTTAGGTCGATACGTTATTGATTCTCCGAAATCCCCTTTAATTAAATCATTATAAAAGTTCTTAAGTTGTATATACCAAGGATCTAGCAGTCCTAAATTTTCTAATTTAGCAGTCTTTTGAGCTTCATCCAGCTTATCAAAGCTTGCTCCAAAGTATCCCTCAATAGGCATCATGCGCATAAGTAAAAAAACTACCGTTACGACAATAACTAAAGTCAGTACTGATCTCAGCAGTCTTATTAAAACATATTTCATGCATTAACACCCTCTCTTTCTTTATTTTTGATATTATCCAATTAATTGGAATTGCCCTACAAAATTAAACAAAGGGGCTTAATGCCCCTTTAGTATTTATTTAGCCGCTTCTTTTAAAGCTGCTTCACGCTCAGTCTTCCAAACTTCATATCCGGCATTGAATTCTTCTGTACTCATTGGTTTTGCAAGAAGTTTTTGACCCTTCCATCTAAGAGATGCAATACCAAATGGTGCATATGGAGTTTCAAATGGCTGTACTAATGAAGCAACATAACCGTCACCACCGCTTACGCAGTATGGCATTATAAATGCATTTTCTATTAAATATGCTTCTGCATTTGCAAATAATTCGTAACGCTTAGTTAAATCAATAAGCTCTGCTTTTGCTTCATTAACCATTGCTTCATATACTTCGTAAACATTCTTTCCTTCAGCATTTACTTCTGTTGTAAATTCTGGGAAATTATAATTTCCATCTCTTGCAAACGGGTCAGTGTAGGTCTGTGGATCAGCATAGTCAGGGCCCCAGTTAACCTTCATAAATGAATAGTTACCTGCTCTTCTTGTTCCATCAAGGAATCCAGTAGGAGCGTGAGGTAGCAATGTGATTTCGATATAGTCTGTTCCAAGAACAGTTTCAAGCTGTTGTTTTGCAACTTGTGCTTCTTGTGCCCAGTATGCACTGTTTGTATTGTAAGGCATTAAGATTTTTACAGGGAATTTTGCTCCTGCAGCAGTAAGTTCTTCGATTGCTTTTTCTTTATATGATTTTGCTTCACTTTCATTATAGAACTCTTTTTCATATATTGATTTTAAATTTCCTATTTGTGTAAAATCCATACCAGCTTGTGATGCAAAGCTTGGCGGTGTTATAGAGTTAATTATTCTGTACTCAGGATTGTAAGGATCTTCTGTTGCCATAGCTTTAGGTCTGTTAAATGCTGCCACTATTGATTTTCTGAAATTACCGTTATTAACAGCAATCTTCCAGTTTTCAGGTTCAAACTCTGCATCAAATTGAGGCTTAAAGTTGAATGTATAGAAAAATGTATAAGTTCCTAACTTGCTAGGTCTTACCATTTGCTTCCATTCAGGATTATTCATCCATTCATCAAGGTTTGTAGTAGGAATTATAACGTCTGATATTTCACCACGTCTGTACATTTCTCCTGCTAAAGCAGCAGCTTCTTTATTATATCTATAATTTAATTCTGTAATGTGAATATTTTCAGCATCCCAGTATGTTGGGTTCTTTTTCAAAATTCTTTGCATTTGAGGTTCAAATTCACTTAACAAATATGCGCCATTATATAATAATGTTGAATTTGCTGTACCGAATTGATCTGCCATTTCATCTAAGAATGGACCATACGCTGGGAAGAAACAAACATAAGTCAACATTGATTCGAAATATGGAACAGCTTCAGTAAGTGTGTATTCTAAAGTATACTCATCAACAGCTTTAACGCCAACCTCTGCGAAGTCTGTTATTTCACCATTAAAGTATGCTTCAGCATTTTTAATTACTCCATAGAATAAATTAGCTGTATTTGATTCATTTGCAGGTGTCAACAAGTATTTTGCGGCACTTACAAAGTCATTAGCAGTTGTATCTGCTACTTCATTTCCTTCAAAATCAACCCATTTAATACCTTTTCTTAAATGGAATGTCCAAACTTTGCCATCCTCAGATGATTCCCATGTTTCTGCAAGTCCAGGTTGAATTACACCATATCTGTCGTAATCAACTAACGAATCTACTAAATTTGCTGTAATAAGCATATCTACATTCGTGTTTGTTACCAAGTAATTCATCGTAGTTACTTCTTCTGCGTATACAGTCTTGTACACTTGTTCAGCAGCATACTTTCCACCTTCTGTTACATCCTCTGCTGGCTTCTCATCTGTTGGCTTTTCTACAGGATCAGGAGTTGTTGTACCTCCTGAGCACGCTGTTAAAATCATTGCAAGTACTAGCAATAGTGATAATAATCTTTTCATTTTCCCCTCCAAAGTTAATATATAATAGAATTAGTTACCTAATTTATTATCAATTTATAAATCGTTTGCCATAGGTAAAATCGTTTGCTTAAATAATAAAAATGGTGCACCTGAGAGGAATCGAACCCCCGGCACATGCCTTAGGAGGGCACTGCTCTATCCTACTGAGCTACAGGTGCACTTAACTTATTATGAAATTTTACACTATATATTAATATTTGTCAACATCGTTAGAAGACTGCTTCTTTCAAAAAAATTCATAAATATTCTGATTTTCTATTATTATTAGTCCATAATTCATTATCTATATGTTGTAATTCCAATAATAAAAGGCGCTTCATATAATAGGTATGTTAATTATATATGCAAGCACCTTTTTTAAATATATTAAAATTATTTCAAAATATTAAAATTTTACTGAATCATAATGTTATTCTAACTAAAAAAGTTGTTAAAAAATCTAACTATTCTAACGAGTATATTTGCCTTTTCAATTGTCTGATTAACTATTGCATCCACTTGTCCGATTTCTTCATCATTTACAAAAATACTTATAGTTCCAATTTTATCGCCTTGATTTAAAGGTGCTTTTACAGTATTATTATATGATATTTTTGTCTTTATTATATCATCATTTTCAATTATTTTTTTATAATCAGAAGCAGGATATACTGATACCTTACC
>JAQSYS010000050.1 GCA_029256005.1 Sedimentibacter sp. | reverse complement strand
CTTATATTTTCCATAATCATATGGCTCAGGTCTTAGTCTCACTGTAATGATTACATTGCATTCTTTTTCAACAGCCATTTCAACCGGTAATTTACTGAAATAACTGCCATCTAAATAGTATTTACCTTCTATTGGTCTTGGTTTAAAAACAGGCAGGTTACAGCTTGCAAATATAAATTCATGCATCATGCCTATTGGTATGTCATTTTTAAATAATCTTAATGGTTTTCTGTCACTTAAACAATAAGTTGTTATTCCCAATTCAACAGGTGCCTTCCTTATTGCATCTTCATCAATGATTTGCTGAAAAGTTTTAACAATAGGTTCTGAATCGACACCATTACTTTTCATATAATCTTTTTCAAATTCATCAATATCATCTTTAAATTTTTCAACGTTTAGTGAAGAATTAGTTGAACTTCCATTATTGCTGTCTTTTATTGAAAAATCTAAGTCTTGCCATAATTTTGTGCATCCTTTATAATCTCCAATGACATAGGAAGCTGCATTCAATGCACCAATGGATGTACCTACTACACAACCATATTGAAGATTAAGCTCTTTTAAAGCCTTAAGTACTCCTGCCTGATAGGCTCCTTTAGCTCCCCCTCCCTCTAAAACAATTCCAATTTTTACTCCTTTGTTCATATACACTCCTAATGTTTAAGCATTTGTATTTGTTGCAGAACCTGGAATACACACCCTTGTTCCAACTATTAAAAAGTTAGCAGGTCTTAACGCTGGATTAGCAATTAACAACTGAGATGGTGTTAAATTATTTGCTATAGCAACAGTCGCCAAACTATCTCCTGCTTTAATAACATATTCAGTTGCATTCTCAGAACATGGCAAATAACTTTCCGGAGGTATGCAAAGCTCTGTTCCCGGTACTATTATGTTGAAATTAAATTCCGGATTTGAATCTCTAAGCTCACTTAAGCTTAAATTATAACTTATTAAAATATCACTTAATCTTGTTCCTTCTGCTATTGTAACAACTGAACCAAATGGACATCCAGGTGGAACATTTGGTATACAAATTTCCTGTCCAACCTTCAAATCATATGGGTTAGCTTGTGGATTTGCTTCTAATAAAATATTAAGCGGCAAGTCATATCTTAATGCTAAAGTATAGAAGCTTTCTCCTTCCCTAATTATATAATACGCTCCGTTAATACACGAAGGTCTTTCTGGGACTCTAGGTACACACAAGGACATTCCTTCTGTTAAAGTCCTGAGTCTCAAAGTGGGATTTAATTCTAATAAGCCAACTAAATTTGTTCCAAATCTAGTTGCTATTGAATTCAATGTATCACCAGGTCTAACTACATAAGGCATAGTAAATCTGTTTGGACATTGAACCTCATTTTGGTTTTGTCTATAAATCATTATAATATCACCTCATAATATAATTTGTTAATTTATAATATTCATGAGGTTATGAATGTTTCTTAATTTCTATACAGAATCATTAAATGTTACTCAGCTGAATACTTGTCTCTTTCACTAACAGCAAGTTTGTCACATCTTTCATTGTATTCATGTCCGTTGTGTCCCAATACATGAACAAACTTTACATTATGCTTTTCAACAGCATTTAACAGCCTCTGCCATAATTCTTGGTTCAAAACCGGTTTTCCGTCAGCTTTTTTCCAATTTTTCTTTTGCCATGACTTAAGCCATCCTTTGTTAAATGCATCTGTGACATACTTCGAATCTGTCGTAACTATAACATCACAAGATTCTTTCAAAGCCTCAAGACCGATTATCACGCCCATAAGCTCCATTTTATTGTTTGTAGTGATTTTTTCACCACCGCTAAGCTCCATCTCCTTGCCATTATACTCCAATATGACTCCATAGCCTCCAGGTCCTGGATTCCCGCTGCAGGCTCCATCTGAGTATATATTGACATTTTTCATTATTTGTCCGCCTTTTGCTTTATTAACATTACTCTTAAAATACCGTAATGCTTTTCTAAATCATCAATTTCTTCCTTAGTTAATTCTCCCACAACATCGATAATATTGCAAGCATAATCACCTTTACTTTTATTGACCATACCGATAATATTAATATTTCTACTAGCAATGGCTGTTGTTATCTTACCTATCATGTTAGGAATGTTTTTATTTAACACTACAATTCTGTCGGTTCCAGGGTATCTTTCCATTGAACAGTCAGGAAAATTAACTGAATTTATTATATTACCTTTTTCTAGATACTCTGTAAGTTCTGTTACAGCCATTTCTGCACAATTTTCTTCTGCTTCATATGTTGAGCCTCCAAGATGGGGTATACATACCACATTTTTTATATTAAGTAGCCTTTCATTTGGAAGATCAGATACATGGTATCCTACCTTACCGCTTTCCAATGCTTCAATTAAATCATCTTCATTGATGATGCCTTGCCTTGCAAAGTTTAATATTTTTACTCCATCTTTCATTATTTTTAAATTATCTTTATTTATATAATTTTTAGTTTCTTCATTGTATGGAGTATGTACTGTTAAATAATCGCTTCTTTTGAATAAATCATTTATATCGCTTGTATATTGAACATCCCATGATAGTCCAAGAGCATTTTTGACAGAAATATAAGGATCAAATCCGATAACCTCCATTCCTAGTTTTATTCCTAAATTTGCAACTAAATGTCCTACATTACCTAGACCGATAACTCCCAGAGTCTTACCCTTTAATTCAGGACCTAAAAACTTAGATTTTCCTCTTTCTACCGTTTCCACAATATTATTATCAATATTTCTTGTCCAATCTATGCTGTCTATAACTTTTCTTGAAGATATTAATAGACCTAAAAATGTTAATTCACAAACTGCGTTTGCGTTTGCTCCCGGAGAATTAAATACAACAATACCTTCCTCAGCACATCTTTCAACAGGTATATTGTTTACACCTGCACCTGACCTTGCAATTGCCTTTAATCTTCTAGAAAACATCATATCATGTATATCTGCACTACGCATCACTATGCCATCAGCATCTGTTGTTTCTTCTTCAACTAAATCATATTTGTCATTTAAAAATAAATTCATTGCTTCCTTAGGTAATTTACAAAACAATGCTACTTTATTCATTTAGTTTGTCCTCCTATTTAAAATTATGAGTCTTAGTATACAGCCCAAGCAAAATTAAATCAAGAAGAATATTGATTAAAAATATAATAATATGATATTTTTATACATATTAAACACGAAAGATTCACTTCTTAAAAGAATTTTTCGAAAATAAAAAGGTCATATACAATTTCTTGTATATGACCTTTTGTTAAGTACAATTTATCTGCAGCAACCTCTTCCAAACAAATTATTGCCGCACAGTAAGAAGAATATAACACCTATAATTATTATCCATTCTAGCCAATCATTATCTCCGCCTATTCCACCAACGCGGTCACAACATCCAAAGTTTGTTGCTCTTACTTCATCTGACATATATTTCACCTCTCTTTATTATAACAAGACTTAATATGTTTTTAGCTCCTTGTTATAACTCAATATATGACTGTGAAATAATTTTGTGATTAATATATAAAAGATATATTTTTTAAAGAATCTCAATAGTAGAAATACATTTTTCTATTAATTCATCTACATTTAATTTGCTCTCTGACTTAATTATGTTATCCATTTTAGGGTTAATTACCGGATGAGATGGAGCAAAAACTGAACAGCAATCATCATATGGTAGTATAGATGTTTCGTAAGTTCCGATTTCTCTTGCTCTTTCAATAATTTCTGTCTTGTCCATTCCTATCAATGGCTTTAAAATAGGCATATCAATTGCATTTTCAATAACTATCATTGATTTCATTGTTTGACTTGCAACCTGTCCAAGACTTTCACCTGTTATGAGCATTTCCATACTGTTTTCTCTTGCAATTCTTTCTGCTATTCGCATCATAAATCTTCTCGCAAGTATTGTTGTTTCATCTTCCCTGCAAAATTCCTTAATCGCCTTATGGATCTCTAAAATGTTTATTGAGAATAACTTTATTTTTCCGCAATATTCTTCCAGTCTTTCCTTCAATTGTTTTACCTTTTCATTAGCTCTTTCAGAGGTAAAAGGATATGTGTGAAAATAAATTGCATTTACAGCAACCCCTCTTTTTGCAATCATGTAACCTGCCACAGGGCTGTCAATTCCTCCTGATAATAATAGAAGTGCTTTTCCGCAGGAGCCAACAGGCATCCCTCCAACTGTTTTTATTTTTTCTGAGGATATATAGCAACTTTTTTTTATGTCAATTAATATTTCAGCATCAGGATTATGAACATCAACGCTTACATCATTGAATGCTGCTAAAATTTTGCCTCCAGCCTCAGCACTGAAATCCATGGATTTAATAGGAAAATTCTTGTCGCCCCTCTTAGTGTTCACTTTAAATGTCTTTATATTTTGATTTTCCTTTAAATAACCAAACAACTCAACTGCTTTTTCATAAATTTTTTCCGGGTCCTTTTCAACCTTTATTGAAGGGCTTATGCTTACAATTCCAAAAATTTTTCTAGTTTTTTGAATGATTCCATCCATATCATCTATATTGGTAGTTTCTATGAATACCTTACCTAAATCCTTATATATGGTTATACCCTTAAATTCCTTTAATGCAAATTTTATTTGTTCAACCAATTGATGCTCAAAATTACCTCTGTTTTTTCCCTTTAAAAATATTTCTCCAAAGCTTGCAGATACTATATTGTACATAATAATCCTTTCGTATAACAAAATTTATTGATGAATTTTTTCAAACTTATTTCATAATTTTTCTGATGTCGTTAACAGATAATTTAATATTTTCAACAACATAATCTACTTCCTCTATTGAATTAAAGAATCCAAGACTGATGCGAATTGTTCCATCAACAAAATCACTGTCTAAATTAATTGCATCCAATATTCGATTATTTCTTGCCTTAGACGAGCATGCAGATCCTGTGGAAACATAAATACCCTTTTGTTCTAAATAATGCACAAGAACTTCTCCACGAACTTTTTTAAATGAGACATTTAAAATATGAGGTGCGCCATCTTCATCCAAAGAGCTGTTAATTTTAATTCCGTCTATTTCTTCAGTCAATCTCTTGGCATAAAGATTTTTAAGCTCTCTTAATTTTTGATTTTCTTGTTTAAAATCACTGTAAACAAGGTCACAAGCTTCTCCAAATCCAACAATTCCAGGAGTATTTTCTGTACCTGGTCTTATTGATTTTTCCTGCCCTCCGCCAAATATCATAGATTTTAAGTTTAAACCTGAACGAATATACAATCCTCCGACGCCTTTAGGCCCATGAATCTTGTGACTGCTGAATGCCAAAGTATCAACATTCAATTTTAAGACATCTATTTTTATTTTACCATAAGATTGTACAGCATCTACATGAATTTTGATACTTTTATTTTTATCTTTAACTAACTTTGTTATTTTATCTAAATCTTGAACTATTCCTATTTCATTATTTACATGCATTATGGATATCAAAAGTGTGTTTTCATCAATTAATTCAGCCAAATCCTCTAAATCAACTCTTCCCATATTGTCAGACTTTACGAATCTCACTTCCAATTTATCCTTAAAATTATTAAAAACATTATTAACAGAAGGATGCTCAATTTTAGTTGTGATTATGTTATTCTTTGCATCTATATTATTTAAATGGCCGAATATTGCTATGTTGTTACTTTCGGTTCCACCTCCTGTGAAATACATTTCTTCTGTTTTTGCATTTATTACTTTTGCGGCGGACTTCCTAGCTGCCTGAATCTTATTTTCTATTTGAAGACCCATTCTGTGAAGAGAAGAAGGATTGCCGTAATAATTTTCATTAACATCAACGATTTGCTTTAACACCTCAGACCTAACTTTTGTTGTTGCGCTATTATCTAAATAAACTTCCATAACTACCTCTTTATAATAAATTTTACTGTTTATAACCGCATGGTTATCCCCCCCGATAACCAAAATATATTCCCAATACCCCTTTTATGCATATTAATGCTTCACAACAATGGCCACCAGGCCATTTTTGTGTTTTAGCCCTAAATATGCGGCTTAAGCCGCATATTTGTATTGTTCAATTTTTTTAAAATTGTTAAAATTCATTGATTAATATCCAAATAAAGTTATATTATCTCTTTCCTAACTTCATTCATATACAACTCATACGCCTTCTTTACAACTTCATTTTCAGATGAATTATAAACCCTCTCATCTATCGTTCTTATAGGCAACACATCATTTGAAGTCCCAGTAATAAATGCTCCATCAAAACTATCTAATTCCTCAAACCTAACAATTCTCTTTTCCACTTCAATTCTATTATCTTCACATATTTCAATTACTTTGTTTCTTGTTACACCTAAAAGCACTGCGGAATCAGGCGAAGTAACAAGTTTGTCATTTTTAACAAAAAATATATTAGATTTGCTTCCTTCACTTATAGTATCGTCTTCATTAATAAGTATTGCTTCATATGCTTTGTTATCCTCTATAATCTTCTGTACTCTTTCCTTAAAGTCCTTTTGAAATGCTTTTACATTTGGATTATTTCTTTGAATTCTTGCTGAAACTGTATGCACCCCAGATTTAAACTGTTCTACTGAAGGGTAAAAGCTCTCAATAAAGTAAAACAACACAATTTCAACATTGTTATAATAATATGATACTCGTATATTGCAGTTTTCAAATTCATTTTCATTTATTAACAGCTCAACTGAATTTTTATAATCATTAAAATTAATATTACCTTTGACATCACTTAATTGTATGCTTTCTTTCATACGATCGAAATGTTCCTTGAGAAAAACAGGCTTTTTATTTATAACTCTTATTACTTCATATATTTTTGCATTATCTTCTGCTAACAGCATTTCTAATTTATCCTTAGAAATTAATTGGCCGTTATTAACATTTTTTTTAGATAATATGTTCATCATTTGCTCCCCTCCAGAACTTACTTATTTGCTTTTTTATTTCATTTAGATTTTTTATTTTAACATAATGATTCCAGTGCTCAGGAAAAAGCTTCAAATATGTCGCTTGGCACAACCTTGAATCAACTAGCAAGACAACTCCCTTGTCATTTTCAGTTCTAATAACTCTTCCGGCAGACTGCAGTATCTTGTTGAATCCGGGGTATTTATATGCAAAATCATATCCTGAATTAAATTTATTATCAAAAAAGTTTTTAATAATATTTCTTTCAAAGGAAATCTGTGGTATTCCAGTTCCTATTATAACTGCACCTATTAATTTTTCAAGGGGTAAATCTATTCCTTCTGAAAAGATGCCTCCTACGACTGTAAAAAGTACCACACCATTCTCATTCTTAAATCTATCAGTAATTAAAGTCTGTTCTTCCTCATTTATTCCTTGAACTTGAATAATTATATTTGATGAATCATAAAGCTGTTTGTATGTTTCAAAGGTTTTTTCCATGAAACTGTATGAAGGATAAAAAACCATGTAGTTTCCTTCCTTTTCAGTGATTACTTCATTTATATATCTGCAGGCTGCTTCTATATTTTCGTTACGAACAGCATATTTCATGGATAGGTCCTCTGTAATCATAAGCTTCAAATTATTTTCTTCAAATGGAGATTTTATTTTTAATATATAATCCTCGTCCGCACCTCCCAGAATGTATCTAAAATATTTCAAAGGAGTCAGCGTCGCGGAAAAAAATACAGAAGACCATGCTTTTTTTAAAATTTCTTTTAATATAGTTGAAGGATCAATTAAAAATAATTTAACCATTGTTTTATTTTTTGTTGACTCAGCATAATAGCAAAATGAATCATCTGCTATTTCTGAAATTTTAATAAAAAATGTACTCTTAAAATACATGTCAACAAGCTCATCAGGTACATTTTCATTCTTTTTGTCATTTATGTATTCTTCAGCCAGTACAGCAAATTTTCTTATTGAATTTATTAATTCAGAAGGTTCATCCTCTAAAATAAAAGGTTCATCAGCGCTTTTTCTAACTTCGATAAACTTCTTATTAACAATTGACAGACTGCTGCTTATTTTCTTATTTATTTTTTTCATAAGCTTATAAACATCATAGTATTCTTCCTTTATCAGCTCAGGAGAATACATGCTTCTGGTTCTGTCTTCTAAATTATGAGCTTCATCTACGAGAAGTATATCATTATTATTTTTAAATACATCGTCTCTTTGAAGTGCTACTCTTGGATCAAAATAATAATTATAATCGCAAATAACTACATCTGACATATATGCTAAGTCTAGGCCGAATTCAAAAGGGCATATTTCATATTCTTTGCCTATGTTCTCTATATAATCCCTATCATATAAGCAATCATTCTTAATTGATTTCTTTAATGGAACATTCAGTTTGTCATAGTACCCTCTTGCATATGGACAATACTCCGGATCGCATTTTTTTTCATCCATAAAACAAATCTTATCTTTTGCAGTTATAACAGTTGTCCTTAATTTCAAGCCTTTATCTGACATTAATTTAATTGTATCAAATGCAATGGATTTTGTAGATGATTTAGCTGTGAGATAATAGATTTTTGTATTGTTTTTTAAGTTCAATATCTTTATTGCTGGAAACAAAACTGATATAGTCTTACCTACACCGGTAGGTGCCTGTGCAAATAGTTTTTTCCCTTCCTTTATGGACTGGAAAACTGCAACTGAAAAATTTCTCTGCCCTTGTCTGTATTCATTGAATGGGAATTCCAAACTATTCACTGTCTTTTCTCTTTCTTTCCGAAGATTAATAATAGTTTCTGCCCAGTCTATATACATATTTAAAAGATCATAGAAAAATAATCTTAGTTCATCTATTGTGTATTTATATGATAATAATTTAGTTTTACCAGAATCTATATTATAATATCTAAGCTGCACATTTAATTCGTCAAGATTGTTGTCAATTCCGTAAATATAAGCATAACATTTTGCTTGAGCCATATGTGCAGTATTGTAATTTTCATTTATTAAATCCAAATTTGTATACGTAGATTTAATTTCATCTATTGTAACTTTCTCGTGTTCAATAATTATCCCATCTGCTCTGCCTTCTATGATGAATAATATGTTGTTAAGCTCAAATTCTTTTTTTAGGAAGAATTCCTTTTTATAATCTTCTCCCATTTGAGACTGCAGAATCTTATGAGCTTTGATTCCTTCTAAAGCTCTATCTGTACTCATTGCTTTAACATTAATGTCTCCGCTTTTATATATAAATTCTACTAGTTCTCGAACAGAAAGCTTTATGGTATCCATGGTATCTCCTTAGTGCAAGTTAGAAAAAAGCTATAAAAATAGGGTTAGGGCAAGTGCAAGCAAAAAAATAAACACTTGGCAGTGTCTATTATATCAAATAACATTATGAATATAAAGATTATTTTAAGTATTGTATACATGTGACTCTATTTCCGTCCACAGTGAACTTATCAGATAACCCTTCAACCAACATCAAGCCTCTTCCGGATTCACAAAAATCATAATCACCAAACGATTTATGTTTATATATTATTCCTGTACCTTCATCTGTTACTTCAATAATTATGCATGAATTGTTTATCATCACCTTAATGCTTAAAGATTTATTAATGTCTTGACAATTACCATGTAATACTCCATTAATAACTAATTCATATAAAATTATCTTAGTGTTAAAAAAGATATTCTCATTTATTATGTCCACGATATTCTGAAGTATTTCTTCAACAATATTCTTAACGCCTTTTATGTCGCTTTGGACTTTTTTTTCAAATCTATAATCCATTGTAACTCCTCCAGTACAATTAATATACCCTGAATATTAGGCCTTAAACGTTTTATATATTAATTGTCACGGATAAATTTTTATGTTTGTCGAATTTTATATCTCTTTCTCTATACCCAGTAATCCTTCAAGCAAATCCCATATTTCTTCTACTCCAGATTTAGTCACTGCTGAAAACGGAAAAACTAATTTATTATCCTTAATATCTAATACCTTTTTAATTACATCAACACTTCGTATTTGTTGAGATCTTGATAATTTGTCTGCCTTTGCTGCAATTACATACCCCGTATAACCACAGTTTTTAATCCATTCGTACATTTGAAGATCATTTTTGCCTGGTTCATGCCTTATATCAACAAGAAGAATTATTTCTCTTAGCTGCGGCCTGTTATGCAAAAATATGTCAATCATTTTTGCCCATTTTTCTTGTTCTGTCTTTGATACCTTTGCATATCCATATCCAGGCAAGTCAACGAAGTTTAGCATGTCATTAATATTATAAAAATTTATAGTTTGCGTTTTTCCCGGGGAAGAGCTTGTTCTAGCAAGGCTTTTTCTGTTTAACATCGCATTAATCATCGATGATTTTCCAACATTAGATTTACCTGCAAAAGCTATTTCCGGTACAACTGTTTCGGGATACTGTTCCTTTTTTGCAGCTGTAATTAATAATTCTGATTTTCTAATTATCATTTTAACCCCTTTTCTTATGATTGAACGTAGCATAGAACTTAGCTGAACGATTGCAGGTCAATCATTCAGCCAATGTTTACTTTTCATCAATTGTTCTTCAATTGTTCTTCAATTATTCTTCTATTATTCTTCTATTGTTCCTTAATTATTCTTCTATTGTTCTCTTATAGCATGTTTAACTACATCTTCAATTCTATCCGCAAATACAATTTCTATTGAACGAATAATTTTAGGATCGATTTTGGAAACATCCGGCTTGTTTTTAGTGCTTAAAACCACTTTTTTGATACCTGCTCTTTTTGCAGCCAGAAGTTTTTCTTTTAGGCCACCTATTGGCAACACTCTGCCTGTTATAGTTATCTCACCAGTCATTGCAACATCTTTTCTTACAGCTCTCTTTGTAAGTGCAGAAATTACAGCAGTCGCCATAGTAATACCTGCTGAAGGTCCATCCTTAGGAATTGCTCCTTCAGGCACATGTATATGAATATCAGTTTCCTTGAACAGATTATAATCAATATTGAATTTTTCTGCATTTGCTTTAATATAACTGATAGCAGCCATAGCAGATTCCTTCATTACATCCCCAAGCTTTCCTGTAAGCTGCAGCTTTCCGTCACCCTTCATAGTGTTAACTTCTATGAAAAGAGTTTCGCCACCAACCTGAGTCCATGCCAGCCCTGTTACCACACCAACTTGGTCTTCTTCATATGCAAGGTCATAATCATACTTCGGTATGCCTAAGTAATTTTTTAAATTACTTGAATTTATTGAAATTGATTTTTTATTATTTTCTACAATTTGAACGGCAGTTTTTCTAACAAGTTTTCCTATATTTCTTTCTAAATTTCTAACTCCAGATTCTCTTGTATATCGTTCAATAATCTCAGTTATTGCATTTTCTGAAATTTTTATCTGATTCTCTTTTAAACCATGTTCTTTTATTTGCTTAATAACCAAATACTTTTCTGCAATATTTCTTTTTTCATTATCTGTATAACCTGATAATTCAATAACTTCCATTCTGTCTAACAGTGGTTCAGGAATTGTAGAAGTAGAATTTGCTGTGGTTATAAACATAACATTCTCCAAATTGAATGGAGCCTCAATATAATGATCCGTAAATGTATTGTTTTGTTCTGGGTCCAGTGCTTCTAAAAGAGCTGAAGCAGGATCGCCCTTGTAATCTCCTGCAAGCTTGTCAATTTCGTCCAAAAGGAAAACAGGATTGTTTACTTTAACCTTAGCTATAGATGAAATTATTCTTCCCGGAATTGCTCCTATATATGTTCTTCTGTGACCTCTTATTTCAGCTTCATCTCTTACCCCTCCAAGGGATATGCGCACATATTTTCTATTCATAGCTCTTGCTATTGATTTTGCAATAGAAGTTTTTCCAACTCCTGGAGGTCCCACAAAGCATAATATTGGTCCCTTCATATTTTTGTTAATATTTTTTACTGCCAAATATTCTAAAATTCTTTCTTTTACTTCTTCCAGCCCATAATGGTCTTGAGATAATATTTCTCTTGCTTTCTTTAAATCTGTATTGTCCTTGGTTTTCTTATCCCATGGCAGGTCAATAAGCCAATCTACGTAAGTTCTGATAACCCCTGCGTCGGGTGAGCTCGAAGAAATTTTTAAAAGCTTGTTTATTTCCTTCTCAGCCTTTTCCCTTACTTCCTTTGGCATGTGAGCAGCAGAAATTCTCTTTAAATATTCATCTACTTCAAATTCTGTACTTTCATCTTCACCAAGCTCTTTTTGAATTGCTCGTAATTGTTCCTTTAAATAATAATCTTTTTGGAATTCACTGACTTGTTTTTTTACAATATCACTAATTTCATTTTCTATTTCCAAAACCTTGATTTCTTTTGTCAAGAATGTATTTATTGTTTCAAGTCTTGCGTAGGGATCAAAAATCTCCAGTAAATTTTGTTTTTGCTCAGGTTTTAAATAAATATAAGATGAAACCACATCTGCTAATTTATCTGGGTTTTTAATTTCCTTTAGAGAAATTATAGCATCAGGTGCTATCTTTGTATAAACATATGAATATTCTTCAAAATTGTCAAGAGTAAGTCTAACCATAGCCTCAAGCTCATCACTTAAATCCATAACGTCATTATAAATATATTCATCAAGATTTACTTCAAAATATGGATCTTCTTGTTTAATCGAAGATATTTTTGCTCTTGTTATTCCTTCAACTAAAACTCTTATGTTGTCTCCAGGCATTTTTATCATTTGTTTTATCTTACATATTACGCCTACTTCATAAAAATCATCTTCCTTAGGCGAATCTATATCCGCTTCTTTTTGAACCGTCAGGAATATGTCTGAATCTTCAAGCATTGCCTCTTCTAATGCATTGATTGACTTTTCTCTTCCAATATCAAAATGGATAACCGTATCAGGAAATATTCCTATACCTCTGATTGGAATCAAAGGAAGGGTTCTTTTCTCAATGCTGTAATTATCTATCATATAATCTCCTTAGTAAAAACTGCCTGCTAAGGCAGGCAGTTTATGAAACATTTTCTTTTTTATCAGATACAGGCTTTTTGGAAATAACTAATTTAGGCTCACTTTTATTAACAACTGTATCCTTAGTAATCACGCATTTTTTAATGTCGTCTCTTGATGGTATTTCGTACATTACCTCTGTCATCGTACTTTCAAGAATTCCTCTTAAGCCTCTTGCTCCTGTATTAATTGTAAGAGCTCTCTCAGCTATTTCTTCTAGTGCGTCCTTCTCAATTTCCAATTCTACATTATCCATCTTAAACAATTCCTTGTATTGTTTAACCAATGCGTTTTTAGGTTCTGTTAAAATCGACATTAATGCCTTTTTATCTAATTTTTCTAAGGCAACAACCACTGGCATTCTTCCAACAAATTCTGGAATCAATCCGAACTTCAAAAGATCTTGAGATTGAACTTGATGCAACAACTTATCTGTATCCATAGATGCATTTGCAGTTAGTTCAGCACCGAACCCAATACTTTTCTTGCCTATTCTTTTTTGTATAATTTTTTCTATTCCATCAAAAGCACCACCTAATATAAACAATATATTAGTAGTATCTATTTGTATGAACTCCTGATGAGGATGTTTTCTTCCGCCTTGCGGTGGAACATTTGCAACAGTTCCTTCCAATATTTTCAGAAGGGCTTGTTGAACTCCTTCACCGCTTACATCTCTTGTAATTGAAGGGTTTTCTGATCGCCTTGATATTTTATCAATTTCGTCAACATATATAATGCCCTTCTCTGCTCTCTCCACATCAAAATCTGCAGCCTGCAGAAGTTTTAATAATATGTTCTCAACATCTTCTCCCACATAACCTGCTTCAGTTAATGATGTTGCATCTGCTATTGCAAACGGAACATTTAACAGCTTTGCTAAAGTCTGTGCCAAGTATGTCTTTCCACTTCCTGTAGGTCCCAATAAAAGTATGTTGCTCTTTTGAATATCTACGCCGTCATCCTTTGTCTTGTAGTTTATTCTCTTATAATGATTGTAAACAGCAACTGCCAAGGACTTTTTTGCTTGATCCTGCTGAATAACATATTCATCCAGCTTTGTCTTTATTTCCTTTGGTTTCGGCAACTCTGAAAAATCATATTCTTCAAATAAATCTATATCGTCATCTACAATGTTGTGACATAATTCAATACATTCATCGCAAATATAAACGTCAGGACCAGCTATGAGCCTTCTTACCTGCTCTTGAGATTTACCGCAAAACGAGCATTTAATTTGTTTATCATTGACTTTGCTCATTAAAACACTCCTTATTTTCTTTTGGATAATATATCATCTATTATCCCATATGCCTTAGCTTCCTCTGCTGTCATGAAATTATCTCTGTCTGTGTCATTTTCAACCTTAGCTAAAGGCTGACCAGTCTTTTCACTTATGATGTTATTCAAGGTATCTCTAATTTTAATTATTCTGTCTGCATGTATCTTTATATCAGATGCCTGACCTTTCATTCCACCAAGTGGTTGATGTATCATAATTTCTGAGTTAGGAAGAGCAAATCTTTTTCCCTTAGCACCTGATAATAACAAAAATGCTCCCATACTTGCTGCCATACCAACACAAAGTGTTGATACATCAGGCTTAATGTATTGCATAGTGTCATATATTGCCATTCCTGCAGTTATTGATCCTCCAGGCGAGTTTATATATAATTGTATATCCTTATCAGGATCTTCTGATTCCAAGAATAACAGTTGTGCAACTATAACACTTGCTGTTGCATCATTTACTTCATCACTCAATATTATTATTCTGTCCTTTAAAAGTCTTGAATATATATCGTAAGATCTTTCACCCCTACCAGTTTGTTCAATTACATAAGGTACTAATGCCATCTTATTTCCTCCTATTTATTATATTTTGTTATACTTATATTGTACTTATTTTTCTTAATATAATCTTAAATTATTTTTCTTCTGATTCTTTAACATCTTCTGAAGTTTCTTCAGATTCTTCTTTTGGCTCAACAAATACTGCATTTTCTACAAGCATATTGATAACTTTTCTCTTTTGAAGAGTTTCTTCAATATAACTTTTGCTTGATTGTAAAAGACTTTCCTTGAATGCTTCGAGTCTTTCTTCCTCTACATTGTATTGTTTAG
>JAQSYS010000049.1 GCA_029256005.1 Sedimentibacter sp. | reverse complement strand
GCCGCCAATAAAATTGCAATAAAAAAAATAAAGAATAAAACTCTTTTAGCGAATCCTTTCATGATGATCTCCTTCAAGTTTTATCTTTAATTTCTCCATATGTAACTTGTATTATACCAATGTCTTGAATTTCACAATGGTTTTTTTGTAAAATGCTTGAATAAATTATATAAATGCTTGCATTTCATATATTTCATGTATGATTTTTTCATGAAATTAGATTTTGCTATTTGGCTCTTTCCTTTCTATTCTATTTTGCTTGAATCAATTAATTCTTTAGCATTATTCAACGACTTTTCAGTTATTTTCATGCCGCTTAATAATCTGGCTATTTCATAAACTTTCTTATCAACATCAAGTTTCTTAACAGTGCTGAATGTATTATCTCCAATAACATTTTTTTCAATTAAAAAATGATTATTAGTTATTGAAGCAATTTGCGGCGAATGAGTAACGCAGATTACTTGATGATTATCAGATATATAACTCATTTTTATTCCTGCCATCTGAGCAGTCTTTCCGCTAATTCCTGAATCAATTTCATCGAACACAAGTGTTTGAGTACTTTCTATATCAAAGCTGATTTTTTTGAAAGCAAGCATGATTCGCGAAGCTTCTCCACCTGACACGATTTTTTGAACTGAATTTAAATCACTCCCTAGATTCGTTGAAATTAAAAATTCAATATCATCTATACCATCAAAAGAAAAATTATTTTTTCTTTCAAAATTCACCTTAAACATGATATTTTTCATATTAAGGTCATTTAATTCAATTAATAAGTTTTTTTCAAGCAAATTAGCTGCTTTTTTTCTCATTTCAGATATTTTCTCGGATAATTCTTTTAATTTGTTGTATAAAATTGTTTTTTCTTTTAAAAGCAAGCTTAAATTATATTCTGCCTCTTTTAATATATTTAATTCTTTTTCGGACTCATTTCTGTATTCAATAATTTTCTCAACCGTAAAACCGAATTTCCTTTTCAATCTATTTATAAGAGACATTCGGCTTTCAATATGGTTAAGCTTAGTTTCATCTAAATCAAGTTTCTCTTGATATACTCGCAAATCATAATTAATATATTGAATTTCTTCCAGTAATATATCAAGCCTTTTAAGGAAACTTTCTAATATTTCATCATATGCTTTTACTTTATTTAAAATACTGTAAACGTTATTAAGACCATTATTTGAATTTATTATGTTGGCAGCTTCATATAAAGAGCCTTGCAATTCTTTCATATTCGAAAGCTTTTTAATTTCTTTGAGCAGTTCTTCTTCCTCAGATTCTTTCAAATCAGCATCATCAATTTCGTCTATTTCAAATTGAAGTTGTTCCATTTTATAATCTTTGTTGATTAGCTTATTATTCAGAATATCTGTTTCATTTATAATCCTCAAATAATCAGAATAATTTTTCGAATACTCATTCATTAAAGGTGTCAATTCTCTTTGAATGAGACTGTCCAATAATAAAATATGATTCTCTTTTTTAAACAAACTTTCATGACCGAACTGACCGTAAATATCGATTAAAAGGCTGCCTGCTTCCTTCAATGAGCTTAAAGGTATTGTTCTTCCGTTAATTTTGCTTATACTTTTACCATTTTCCAATATTTCTCTGGAAACGATGAGATAATCCTCTGAATCTATTTCTATATTAATTTTTTTTAAACAACTCTGAACTTCTTCATAACTCGAAATATCAAAAACTGCTTCAATTAATGCACTGTTTTTTCCTTTTCTAATTAAGTCTTTTGAAGATCTTTCCCCTAAAATCATAGAAAGCGCATCAATAAGGACTGATTTTCCGGAACCTGTTTCACCGGTAAATACGTTAAACCCTTTTTCAAATTTAATAGATTCATTTTCAAATACAGCAAAATTGCTTATACTTAAGTTAAGCAGCATAAAATCACCATTATCTAATATTTTTCTTGAATTCTTCCAATACTAGTTCAACACTTTCCAAAGATCTGATAGCTACAAATACAGTATCATCACCAGCTAAAGTTCCAACAATTTCATCTACACCCATGTAATCAATTGCAGAAGCACAGATTTGAGCCGCACCAGGTATTGTTTTTAATACAATAATATTCATTGCATTGTCAATTGAAACTACTGAGTTTTCAAAGATTTTGTATAATCTGTCTGTAATACCTTCCTGACTTTGTCCAATTGTTGCATATTTGTATTTTCCGTTTTTAGACATTACCTTAACAAGTCTTAATTCCTTAATGTCTCTTGAAATAGTAGCTTGTGTAACATCAATGCCCATAGCTTTCAAGCCTTCAGCAAGTTCTTCCTGAGTTTCGATTTCTCTTTTTGAAATAAGCTCAAGAATTTTTGTTTGTCTCGTATACTTTTTCATTAGTCACCTCTTAAATTCTATTATTTTAATTCAAAAGCCTTCAATATTAGGTCCTTGAATTTGTGTTCGTAATTTAATGAATTATTATTTAAACCCTTTTTAATGTACCCTAAATATTCAATATTGCCTTCTCCGCCCTTTATTGGAGAATAAGTTACATCCTTAAAAAACAATCCATTTTCATTGCAATATGTTACTATATTATTTAAAACCTCAAGATGTATTTTTTTGTCTTTAATGATACCGTTTTTCCCAATATTATGTCTGCCGGCTTCAAACTGAGGCTTAATCAAAACTATAATATCGGTGTCTTTATGACTAATCTCAAAAACTCTAGGTAAAATTAATTTTAAAGAAATGAAGGATACATCGACAGTAATTATATCAATGTTTTCAGAAAAAATTGATACATCAATGTATCTAAAATTTGTTCCTTCTAAGTTTATTACACGTTTATCCGTTTTTAATGATTCGTGAAGTTGATTATGTCCAACATCTATTGCATATACTTTTTTTGCATTGTTTTTTAATAGATAGTCGGTGAACCCACCGGTAGATGCACCAATATCGACTGCTGTCTTATCCACAGTATCAATATTGAAATATTTGATGGCTTTTTCAATTTTTGATGCCCCTCTTCCTACATATGCAATGTTTTGTATAACGTTTATTTTGTCATCATCACTGACTTTTAGTGAAGGTTTTGTAATTAAGATTTCATTTACATATACGCAACCGTTCAAGATTAATTGCTTTGCAGTTTCACGACTTTCTGTTAAGTTTTTTGTTTTAAGATATACATCAAGTCTGTAATCTTCCATTAAATACCCTTCCACAACTTTACATAATTATTCTGTTCAAAAAAAAAACTTAGGAATAATTCAATAAAATTATAGCATAACAATTAATAAATATCAATTATTAATTTTGTAATTTGTCTGTATTTTAGTGTTTAATATGCATAAATATCATGTGTATTCAAATTGACATAAGCTGATGGTCCATTTGTACATCCAAGTTTTATCTATTCAAAGTTATCATCTATGATTTTTATTTTCTTTTGTGTATCTTCTAATTTTTTATAACAAAAAGAATAAGCCTTCATTCCTTCCTCATAATTCTTCAAAAGATCATCTATGGAAATGTTATCACTATCTTCAAATTCCTGAACAATCTTTTTCAAATGCTCAAATGCGTTTTCGAAATTTTCATATTCCATCATTTTACCTCTTCTATGTTTATTGTTTCTGCTTTAATTTTAAAATCCTTAAATCTAATGTCCACGATATCCTTTATTCTAACATTATCCTTATTTTTTACTATGTTTCCGTTTTTATCTGATACTAATGCAAATCCTTTTTCAAGTTGTTTGTTGTAATTGTTACTGTTTAATTTTTCGTTCAGCAACTCAAGCTGATGAGCGAATTCCTTAAGTTCTTTTTCAGTCTTACTTTTAATTATATTTCTATAATTTTCTGTTTTGTTAATCAAAATAAAAATTTTTTCAACAGGTAAGTGACTTTTTAAAATATATTTGATTGATTTTAACTCTGCTTGTTTTAACGAAAGTAATTTATATGTATTTTGTTTTAATGTGTATACATAACTGTTAAGTCTTTCTTCAATATCTTTGTAACCACTTATTATTCTTTCTGCAGCAGCAGTAGGTGTATGACAGTAAATGTCTGCTACATAGTCTGTGAGTGTTCTGTCTGTTTCATGACCTATTCCAGTTACAACAGGCACTATTGATTTATAAACCTCTTCAGCCACTTGAATGTCATTGAAAACATTCAAATCCTCAAAGCTTCCGCCACCTCTTGAAATCAAAATAACGCTAATCTCTTGATTATTAAAGAATTTAATACCATCAATTATACTTTCTTTGGCTTTTTCGCCCTGAACCAATGTGTTATAAATAATTACTTCAAAATCTGCCTTAACATTTTCAAATGTTTTCAATATATCTCGTATTGCAGCCCCTGATTTTGATGTAATTATTCCTATTTTTGAAGGATATAACGGAATTTCTCTATGCTTATCAAACATCCCTTCAGCTTTTAATCTATCCTTTAATGCCTCTAGATCAACCAGGATTTTACCGAGTCCAACTCTTTCAATATTTTTTACTACAAGCTGGTAACTTCCCTTGGCTTCATATACTGAAAGCTCACCCTCAACAATTATTTTGTCGCCATTTTTGGAAATATTGTCAGCAAAAAAAGCAACACAATTAATACAAGATACTTCATCGCAGAGGGAGAAATAAGTATAACCTGTCTTGCTCAATCTCAAATTGGTTATTTCTCCTTCTACTCTTAAGTTGTTTAAAATTGAGTTGCTCATTAAATATTTTTTTATGTATTGATTTAAAACTGATACCTTAATTGGTTTTAATTTCATTGTACCACCTATCGATAATGGGTAGCATTGAAACCCCTACGGCACTATCAGATGAATTTTCTTTTGTAGGAAGAATTACTTTATATTTATCTTTTAATTTTTCAAAAACAAGATTTCTAATAATACTGTTAGATGCAACTCCGCCAGCAATTATAACAGTTTCAAAATTGCAATTTATATTATTGATTATATGAATGATGCATTCAGCAATATATTTAAATAAAGATTTAATAATTGATTCTTTATTGAATTTATTTGAAAGTACCAAATTATAATAGTGATTTTCCATTCCAGAAAGGTTTATGTAAGTATCTCCACTTATTGCAGGCATTTTAATATTTTCGAAGTTTTGATTGTTATCAAGATATTTTTCCATATGCATCCCGCATGGAAACGGAAAATCCATATTAGTTCCAATTCTGTCTATAAGCTGACCAAATGTTATATCCTTGCTTCCACCTGCTATGACTGTTGTATAGCCTTTAGGTGCCTTTTTAACATTTAAAAATTCTGTAGTTCCTCCTGAAATGTGAATTCCAAGAATATTATCGCTTATTTCCTTGTATTCATTTATCAACGAAGCAGCAATATGATTTTCCTGGTGTGAATATTCCAGGTATTTGCAGTTTAGTGTCTTCGCAATTGCTTTCCCATAATTTTGGCCAACTATGAATACAGGCATATAAGAACCTTCAACATTTCTTGGCATTGAAGATACAGAAACCACACTTATATTTTTCAAGTCTGTTTCTAATTCATCGTAAAGGTCATGAAAGTTTTTTAAATGCTGAAAGACAGCATCCTGCTGCCTCAAACCCTTTTGACCCTTAGGTACTGTCAGAACTCTTCTTTTATCAGCAATAATTTCATTTTCATTTAAGTTTGCTAAAGCAATGGATGTTGTATATGCACTTGTATCAATTCCGAGTATATATTCTTTCATTTTTAGATTTCTCTAACAACTGAACCTAATATACCGTTGATAAACTTATGAGAATCTTCATTAGAATATTTTTTGCTTATTTCCACTGCTTCATTTATGGAAACAGATTCCGGTATAGAATCGTTGTAAAGTATTTCTGATAATGCAACGCGAAGAACTGCTAAATCAACTCTCGCAATTCTATTTATCTTCCAGTCCTTAGAATTATCAGTAATATATTTATCGATTTTATCTAAGTTGTCGATTAAGTCATCCATTGTTTTGTTTAAATACTCAATATCTGCATTTTCAATTTCAAAATGATTGATATATTTACATGGCAGTTTTTTATCAAATTCCTTGTTTATATCCATGCAATATGCTATCTTAACTGCTTCTTCCCTTGTTTCTTTTCGTTTCATATTTCCTCCGTAAGTAGGCTACTGACGGCAATGCCGTACTCTGTGAAAATAATTATAGATTGACAATTCAATATTGTCAATCTATATTAGTATTTTATATTTTATTCAACTATATCAGTTTCAATAATTTCTTTGTCTTTATCTTTTTCTTTTTCTTGTATAATGTTAAGTACATGAACATTAACTGCAGCAACTTGCATGTCAGTCATAGTTTCTATTTCTTTTTTAACAGCTGCTTGAACTTCTTTTGCTACATCACTTATCTTATAGCCATATTCAACATTAATAAAAATGCTCAATACAACAGTGTTTTCATTTATTTCAACCTTGATTCCCTTAGAATAATTGTTCTTGGAAAACAAATTAGAAATACCATCGGCTACACCAGTGCGAGCTGTGCTTACACCTTTAACTCCGCCGGTTGCAATTCCTGCTATTATAATAACTACATCATCAGATATTTTTACCTGACCAAATTCTAAGTTTTCGTTATCCATTTTTAGCACCTCCTTAAATGATTATATCAGAAGTTGTAAAATTTTACAAATCAATATTATCAAATTTGACTATTTTTATTTGAGCTGGTTCATAGTTTGTTTCTGATACAATAACATCTAATATTTTCGTTGCATCTGCTTGTTCAATAGTTTCATTAGTAACAACTTTAACCATTTCATCATCAACGATTACAACTGTCTCATTATAACCTTTTGTCTGAAGCATTATCTCAATATTTTGTTCTGCTTCAACTAATTCAGTTTTATTTAGTAATAAAGCTTCAAATTGATTTTTTGTGTCAGCTGAAATAGATTCATTGCTTATGCTTTTTTCTAAATGATCAATAACATCTTGATTTCCTTTTTCTTTGTTAAGCTTGAAGTTTGAAAAGCTTGAATTCAGCATGTCTAAGACTCCATTAGCATTTGCTACTACAGAATCATTTTCTAATATATTGGTTATGTCTCCTAAAATTACATAATCCGGTTCTTCTTCAACAACCTCTGCAACTGCAGCTTCTTCCTCAGCAGAAGCTTCTTCAACAGGATCTTCAGTAGTTGCTACATCACCAGGCTCATCAGTAGTTGCTACGTCAGCAGGCTCTTCCGATGCTTCTTCATGCACACCTTTTACCATGTCTTCAATTTCAGCTAATGTTGGAACATCCGTAGATGGATTAACTGTTATATCAGTTTTATCTGTTTGTTCTAATACTTCGACTAATTCAATACCACCATTATTATCAGTTTCATCTCCTACAATTTGAGTTATATCATTGTCTATGACATCAGACTGTAAGCCTTCTTCTACTTGTGCATAATCTTCATCATTAAATACATTCTCCGGCATCATTGTCATGTTCACATAACCTATTATAAATATAATAGCCAAAGAAGTTAAAAATACTAATGTTTCCTTTCTCATAATCATAATTACCCCCTAAGTTAAATTCTTAATTTCTCTTTCTATAGAAAGAGCCTTAGCTATCCAAATTTATTTGTTGGACAGTATTATTTCAATATCATTTAAATTGATATCTAATAAAGTCTTTACACAATTCATAAGAACTGCATAAATATCTTTATTTCCATTGTAATTTGCAACTACCAGAACACCTGATATTTCAGGATATTCGTAATACTTTTCAACTACCTGATTATTGCCGCCCATTATAACTTGGTTTTGTTTTGTTTCTCTTTTCACCTCTCTTTTCGTGCCATCACCACTTATTTCAATGTTTGTTTCATTGCTGGTATTTTCATCGTAAACAGGCTTCATTTCTGGAGTTTTTTTAGTGTAGATCATTACATCTACCTTCTCCATACTTTCAATCTTTCCAAGTATTTCTTCCAATCTTTTTTCTAATGAATATACATAGTTTTCTTCTGTTAATTCTAGGTTCTCATTGCTGCCTTTGACAATTGATGGTGTAGCATCGGTTAATTTTGAGGTGTCAAGTTTAAGTATTAATGAGACAATAACCAGTAATATAAAAATATTTACTGCGTACTTTAAATTCTTGTTATCCTTGAACATATTTAATAAATTATTCATATGTGCCCCCATTATTCTATAATCTAGTCTATTGTGTAGACTATTGTATTCATTGATACTACTCTTAAAGTATAGCAATATCTAAAATTACATTGATAAACCATCCGCGAAATGTTAGATTATTGTATAATTATATTATCTGAACTTACTTGAAAGATTTCAGCTACTTCAGTTTTCAACCTATTTATTTCATCACTGTTGAGTAACTTATTTAAAGTAACCTCAACATTAAAATTCATGTTCTCAGTAAAGTTCAAATCTATATTCTTAACCACATCATCTCCTTCAAAATGAGTTTCATTAATGGAGTCGATAAAATTTTCATCAATGCTTGAAATGTTAACCTCTCTTTCATAAGAGGTTTCATTTAATGCCATGCCATCAAGCAATTTTAAATCTATACTTCCATTTAAAAATATATTATCAAGGATATAAATCATGATAAAAATTTTAATTGTAATACGACAAAATTTCTGAGTTTTTCCTTCTGGAAAAACAATCATTATGATGTTAAACATCAATATTAAAATTAGTATGTTTACTATTATATTTTTCATAAGCTACCCAAAGATATTATTCATGTAATTAAGTAAAATTGAGTAATAAACCGTCACGATAATTATCGGGGTCATCAAACAAATCAGGTATATGTAAAACATGTCGGCCATTTCATAAATGAGCTTGGATATATTTTCGTTAAATGGCTCCGAGAGTACACCAACTGCCTTATACAATACCAATGCCAGAGCTATCTTGATGAGCGATCCTCCAAATGCTGAAAACATGAAGATTATTATTACAATTCCCAGCACATCCTTTATCATCAAGACACTTTTTAAAAACACTCCAAAGAAATTGCCTACTGCATTACCTATAATAGGCATTGCAGCGGGAGATATTGCTTTGATAGAGGATATAAAAATATTATCCGTCTTGTATAATATATATCCTTGTACAGAAAAATTTATGACTACAATAATCATATAGGCAGACAAAATTAATAAAGTTGCCTTTTTTAAAAACTTATAC
>JAQSYS010000048.1 GCA_029256005.1 Sedimentibacter sp. | reverse complement strand
AGCAATAACT
This sequence comes from Sedimentibacter sp., assembly GCA_029256005.1. GTDB lineage: Bacteria > Bacillota > Clostridia > Tissierellales > Sedimentibacteraceae > Sedimentibacter. The sequence continues at coordinate 9,197 of JAQSYS010000048.1, read as the reverse complement.
CTACTTCAACTACTTCCTTGCTGCCCACACATATCAAGCATGTAAAAAAGTTTTGGTTAGGATATAATGTGCATATGGATCTGCTTCCCTTTTTGTATTTCACATTCCAGCCTGGTACCATTGAGCATTTACTATATTCAATTTGTGGTTTAACCAAATATGTCTTTTCAATAAATTCAGTTAATTTATTCCAGAGTGGATTATTAATATAATCACTTATTTCCTTTAATGAAGGGTTTTTGTCAATTGTATAACTTTCGCTCCAATCCATTACAATCACTTTCCTTTTTAAAATATTTTACAATCTTTGTAATACCAAAATATCCCTTATTTTTTAAATTGTCAATAAGTTTTTATGAATATTTCAAGCAGTGATACTTAGTTTCCATAATTCTGATTTCATGATATAATGAATGCGATTGAGAAATAAAGACAATGTATAATTTAACGACTAAAATTGAAAGGTCCGGAAAATTTCCGACAAGGCAAAATATGAACAAGTTAATGAAACTGGTAAAACAAACATTTTCAAGTGATGATATCGGATATGTAATGGTTTTTGCAGCCGGGGTATTGTGGGGAACAATCGGGTTGTTTGTAAAATTATTGAATGGTGTAGGAGCAGATTCTACATTGACAGCATTTATGAGGCTTTTTATGGGGTTTTTGATACTCATTCCTATTATGCTGTTTAGAGGCGGAACTAAAATGTTTAAAATTGATAAAAAAAGTCTTATACAATGTTTGTTGTTAGGGATATTGTCTCAGGCTCTTTTTAATCTTTGCTACAATTCAAGTATCGAAAGTGTTGGAGTTGCAACTGCATCTATACTTTTATATACTGCGCCTGTGTTTGTGTGCATAATGTCAGTAATATTTTTCAAGGAACAAATAGGAATAATAAAGATTCTTTCATTGTTATTAAATATTGTCGGCTGTTTTTTAATGGTTACCGGTGGAAATTTATCATATTTCAAATTATCTGCGGCAGGAATAATATTTGGGATAGCAGCAGCTTTTCTTTATAGTTTGGTTACAATAATCGGCAAAATTGCATCAGGCAACATTCATCCGTTTACAGTGATTTTTTACAGTTTTTTCTTTGGCTGGCTCACACTTGGCATATTTACAGCACCATGGGAATCAATTGTAGCAGTGTCAGGTGTTAAGTTTTGGATTTATTCAATTGGATATGGGCTAATTCCAACAGTAGGCTCTTATATGCTTTACATGGGTGGCTTGAGAAAGAACCTTGAAGTGTCCAGAATACCTGTTATTGCTTCAGTGGAAACAGTTGTTGCCACATTGATAGGTGTCATATTATTTAAGGAAAAACTTAGTATCATAAATGTGATGGGAATTGTTTTATTATTATCATCTATTGCCATGATGAACCTAAAATTAAAAATAAAAGATAAAGAGGATAATATGATATAAATCATTGGAACAAATATATCAATTAATCGTCAAATATATATGGGTTTTAAAAAAAAATGAAAGGTGATTATAATGAAAAATAAAATAATTAGAAGTTTATTATTGACTGTAGCATTAAGTACTGTTATTGCTGTTCCAATATATGCTCAAAGCATTAGAACGATTCCGTTATCGGCGTATGATATTAAAATAGTACCAATAAGCTTTACTATTAATTTGCTTAAAACTATAGTAAATTCCATTACAGATAAATATAATCAAAATGCTGAAAAACCTTTGGAATATGAATTGACAGACGAAGGTATTATTAAACCAGAATACGCTGAAAAAATAATAAAAGAAACATCAGAAAAAGTAATTAGTTTAATAAAAAATAAAGATGCTGAAAAGTTAGCAGAATATGTGCACCCTTTAAAAGGAATCAGATTTACTCCTTATACAAATGTATCTATAGAAAAAGATGTTGTTTTTACCAAAGAAAATTTGAAGAATTTCTATAAAGATAATAATCTGTATCTATGGGGATATTATGATGGCAGGGGAGATGAAATACAGTTAACTCCAAGTGAATACTATGACAAATTCATTTATACAGAAGATTTTGTTAATGTTGATGAAATCGGATACAATGAAGTTTTAAGTATTGGTAATATGATTGAAAATCAGTTTGATGTTTATAAGAAAGCAATTGTAGTTGAATATTATATTCCTGAAATTAATCCAGAATATGAAGGAATAGATTGGCAAAGTCTCAGATTGGTATTTGAAGAATATGAAGGCGTTTGGATGTTAGTTGGCATAATTCATAACCAATGGACAATTTAAGTTATCATCAATAAATTATTAAATAATGTTCCGGTTTATTTTTATAGTATAATGATTTCAAAAATTGTAAAAGTATAATAACATAATTATACTTAAAAGAAAGCTGGTAATGCTTTGACCGGAAAAATAGTCAAGAGGGGATTTGACCCTGGAGATAGTAAGAATTTTTCATCAGAAAACATAAAAAAATTAATGATTGCCCAGGAAGAGGTTCAATGGTTGTTAGACCGAGGATATAAAATAAAACCAATCATTGAATTGACAGGCAATCACCATCAGCTTTCTGCAAGGGCAAGATCCGCTGTTCAAAGAACAACATCTTCATCTGCAGATTGCGAAAAAAGAAAATCAACAATGCTTTCGTTGGAATATGCAAAGGAAGGATGTTTATTTATTGATGGGTTTAATTTGATAATAAATTTAGAAGTTGCTTTGTCAGGAAGTCCATTGTTGTTAGGAAAAGATGGAGTGTTAAGAGATTTGGCAGGGCTTCGAGGCACATATAGACTAATTGATAAGACGGATATTGCATTAGAACTGATTGGTAAAACATTAAAAGAATTATCGGTTCCTATGGTTAAATTTTATTTGGATTCACCCGTTTCTAATTCAGGAAGATTAAAAAGCAGAATATTTGAATGCTCTGAATTATGGGGTGTGACGGTTGAAGTTGAACTGATTCCCAATGTTGATGGTGTATTATCACATATGGAAAGAATTGTAACCGGTGATTCAATTATATTGGATGAATGTAAAAGTTGGTTTAACTTGTCTAAAAAAATTGTTGAAGATAATATAAAAGATGCATGGATTATAGATTTGCACTGATATTAATTGCTTCTCTATTATATAAATATGAATGTTTGAACCAAAAAGCATAAAACCTATATAATAATATAAAAAAGGAGTAGTTCTATAATGAATATTCAAGATATGATAAATGTAATAGAACAATACTTAGAAGAAGCAGGATTCGAAAATGTTAAGGAAAAGTATTTAAATTCTAAAGGTGAAGATGAGATAAAGGTATTATATGAAGCAATAAAGAACGGACAAAATTTTAACTAACATTATTAACAATAATAGTTATAGTAAATCTATACACTCACTGTTTTATTTCCTGTGCATAAAATATAATAAAAATTTTATTTTTAGCAAGGGAGGTATAAAATGCCCAGCGTATATTTAAGTCCATCTACACAGGAATCTAATGCTTTTATAACTGGTGGTACTGAGGAACAGTATATGAATATGATTGCAGATGCGATGATTCCTTATCTTCAAAGATATGGTATATCTTATGGTAGAAATACCCCTGACATGACTGCAAGATCATCTATTGCTCAATCAAATGCAGGCAATTATGATTTGCATGTAGCAATTCATTCGAATGCTTCAGGACCTGATCAGGCAGGGCAAAACAGAGGTACGATAATATTTTACTATCCGACTAGCCAGAACGGATTGAGATTCGCTAATTTGGTCCGAAACAATTTTACCGGAATTTATCCGCTGCCTAATCTTGTAAGAACAACAGCGACAACCAGTCTGGGAGAAGTTTCACAAACCAGAGCCCCAGCTTCACTAATTGAAGTAGCATTCCATGACAATTATGCAGATGCGAACTGGATTGTAAATAATATAGATACAATAGCTCTTGCAATAGCAAATTCAATAGCTCAATATTTTGGAATTCCAGTTACTGGAGGAAGCCCAAGCCAACCTGATACCCAACAAAGAGGAAGGGTTACTCTCACAAGTGGATATCTTAATATTAGAAACAATCCTTCTACAAGCGCTCAAGTTGTAGGCACTGCACCTAATGGTGCAACAGTCACAATTTTGAGAAAAGTCGGAGATTGGTACCATATATTCTATAATGGAGTTTATGGTTATGTATTTGATCGATATATTAGAATTATTTAAAATAAATTATAGTAAATGATTCAACTCTGCTGAGTTAATAAAAAGCACTTATGTAAAGTGCTTTTTTTATGTCTAAAGAATAATAAACTTTTAATTTATGTTTTAATTTATAGAAAAATTTAGTAAAATATGAGTATGATAATTTATCAGGAGAAAAATATGAGCAATAAAGTTAAGTTAGGAGGAAGAAGTGGAAAATAAAAAAAAGAAAGTATTAGATGTTAAGGTTGCATGTTTGCAAATGGATGTTAAAATAGGAGATATTGCAGAAAATATCAAAAAATCTGTGCGAATGATAAATGAAGCAGCAGATAATGGGGCAAAACTCATAGTCTTGCCAGAAATGGCTAACTCAGGGTATAATTTTGATAATAAGCAAGAAGCAATTGATTTAGCAGAAAATATTGATAACAGCGAAAGTGTAAAAGCATGGAGCAAGGTTGCCCATGACAAAAATGTCTACATAGTGTCAGGAATTACAGAAATTGATGGTGTGGATTTATATAACACAGCCGTATTAATCGGACCGGAAGGTTTAATTGGAAAATATAGAAAACTTCACTTGTGGGAAGAAGAGTTTCTTTGGTTCGAACCTGGAAATCTTGGTCTGCCTGTTTTTCATACACCCATTGGAAGAATTGGAATTATTATATGCTATGATATGTGGTTTCCAGAAACTTATAGAATTCTTGCTGCTCAAGGAGCAGACATTGTGTGTGTACCGACAAATTGGGTTACCATAGACAGCTTGCCGGATAATATGAAAAATTTTGGACCTGTTCTTGCTATGGCAGCTGCACATACAAATGGAATATATATAGCTGCTGCAGACAGAGTGGGGATTGAAAGGGATATGGCATTCCCAGGCAAGAGTTTAATTGTTAGAACAGCGGGTATTCCAATTGCAGGACCAGCTAATGATACAGAACAAATCATATATGGAGATTGTAACTTTGCTAAAGTAAGAGCTCATGGAACAAATAAATATAATTCATCAAAGAAAGACAGAAGACTGGATGTATATGATGAATTTTTGGGATATAATCCATTGAATTATTGTTAAGAGTAAATTATTAATAATACATATTTAATGAAAAGAATGAATATGCAATAAATTGGAGGGTAAATTGGAATTTGATTTGTTGAACCTATTAATGAAAAGAAGATCAATCAGGGTTTTCAAGGATGAAAAAGTTGAGAAAGAATTGATACAAACTATAATAAAGTCAGGATTGCTGGCACCTTCTTCAAAAAATAAGAAACCAGTAGAGTTTATAATAGTTGAAGATAAGGATACATTGCTAAAGTTGAAGGATTGTAAGGCAAAGGGAAACATAGGCCTAAAAACTGCACCATGTGCAATTGTAGTTATCGGTGACAGTGAAAAGAGCGATGTATGGATAGAAGATGCATCCATTGCAGCTACATATATTCAACTTGAGGCTGAAAATTTAGGACTTGGTACAGTTTGGATACAAATGAGAAAAAGATTCAGTGAAGAAGGCAACTCTGAAGATGAAGTGAAAAAATTATTAAATATCCCCGAAAACTATGGAGTTTTATGTATTATTGCTGTAGGTTATGGAAATGAAATCAAAAGCACATATACAGAGGGCGATATTGACTTTTCAAAAGTTAAATATGAAGGATTTGAAAGTTAATTTTATTGAATTTGCTTAAAATACAAAAAGATTCAAAAGGAGCTAACATGAATCACTTAGGAACAAAATTAATTGAAACAGAAAGACTGATATTAAGAAAGTTTAAAATGCCTGATTATAAAGAGATGTACGATAACTGGGCAAGTGATGATGATGTAACAAGACATATTACATGGGCAACTCATAAAAATATGGATGAAACTAAGGAAGTTGTCGCTAAGTATGTATTTGATTCTGAAAGAGATAATTACTATCATTGGTGCATTGAGCTTAAGGAAACGGGTGAAGTTGTAGGAAGCATAGGTGCATTTAGATTGTTTGAAGATTTAAGCTTATTTGAGGTTGGCTACTGCATAGGAAAGAAATTTTGGAATAGAGGCATTACAACGGAAGCAATGCACGCTATTATAAAGTTTTTCTTTCAAGAGGTAGGAATTAACAAAATTGAAGCAAGACATGACACCAAGAATCCTGCTTCCGGAGTTGTTATGAAAAAGTCTGGTATGCAGCTTGAAGGAATATTGAGACAAGCAGGAAAGAACAATACAGGAATATGTGATTCGGCTGTTTATGGCATTTTAAAGGAAGAATATATGGAATAATGTTGTTTGCATTTTTATGAAACACATGTCTTGATAAAAGCTCAGGTTATACTTGAGCTTTTTTTGGTTATCAAACTTCTTGGAGGTAAGAGAGCATTATTTTAATGAAGGCTCCAATAACGGAGTAATGGTGCTAGACCCGGAAACTGACTACAGGTATTATATGGATAATTCTTATTCCAACAGCTATGGATGGGCAATGCAGATGCCTGTGAATAATGATTGGTAATAAGTTTAATCTTTTATTTCCTGAGGAATAAATAATCAATAAATAATAGTAGAATAATTTGATGTAAATGATATAATATTAATTATACATTTACATCTTTTTTTGTGAATGATAATGAAGGTGATTTATTAGAAGGAGTATATATGAATAAAAATAATAGGAGTACAGGCAATGGTAAACTGCCTTCAGGTTTATTTATAGGAATTATATTTTTATTATTAAGTGGAATACCAATATTGATTCCATTTATTATTATTGCTGCAATAGTTTTTCTTGCATTCACTAAGGGTGCGAAAAGTAAATATAATCCTGTTGACAAATTCGTTAATAAAAACCCTGAAAGAAGCAATAATGTTGCTGAGAAGGGTATGGACATAAAAGAAATAATTGTTACTGATGACGAATCAAATATGGAAGGCTATAAAAACAAGACTGATTCTCAAAAAAGATTAGAAATGCTTAAATCTCTTTATAATAATGGATTTATGGAAAGAGACGAATATGAAGAAAGACGCAAAAAAATAAATAGCAACATTTGAGCTGTCGAAGAGAACCATAGGGTTCTCTATTGAAAGTGTCGGATTTTTTTATTATACTCTATTATGTCTGAAGCAGCTTGTTAAGTGATCGTTAATTATACCGGTTGCCTGCAAATGAGCATATATAATTGTAGTGCCTAAAAACTTAAATCCTCTTTTTTTCAAATCTTTGCTCACTTTGTCTGATAGTTCTGATGTTGCAGGCACTTCTGATATATCTTTCCAGTTATTTATAACAGGATGGTTATCCACAAAACTCCAGATATACTTGTCAAAGCTTCCAAATTCTTTTTGAATGTCTATGAAGTGTATGGCATTATTTATCGATGCTTCTATTTTTTTTCTGTTTCGTATTATTCCTGAATTTTGCAATAGTTCTTCAACTTTATGCTCAGCATATCTGCAAACCTTGTCTACATCAAAATCATCATAGGCTTTTCTGTAATTTTCTCTTTTTCTGAGAACTGTTAACCAATTCAAGCCTGCTTGAGCTGATTCAAGGACCAAAAACTCAAAATGTTTTTTATCTTCATGGACTGGAACGCCCCACTCCTCATCATGATAATTGACATACAACTCATCATTTCCGCACCAAGGACATCTGTTCATTGTTTCACCTCATGTAACAAGAATTTTAATATTTTTATAAGTATAGCAGATTTTCAATATAATGACAAAGTTATTTACATAGTAATTAATAAATAGGTAATTTAGTTAACGAATAGTTTGAAGTCCGAAGTTAAATGTTACCATTGACTAATTTGTCGATTTTTGATATTATCAGGAGTATCGTTTTCAGAGTAAATATCTTTACTACTTAGTCAATAGAAAAGGAATATATAATTTAAGAATAAATTATATGGAAAACATATGAAAATAATCAGGAAAACGCTCTTAATTGCCGGAATAACATCTATTATGCTATATACAACAGCATTTGCTACAGAAATTGGAACTACAGCAAGTGATCAAAATATTAATGAAGCAGCTGTTCTGGAAACAGTTCAAACATTAGCTGAAGTAAATAGTCAAACTCAAGTTGTAGAAGAGAAAACAAGTAAAACAGGGATAGTAACAGTTGATATATTAAATATTAGAAGCGGTCGCTCTACTGATACAGATATAGTAGGTAAGCTTTCACTGGGAGCAACAGTGGAAATTTTATCAGAGAACGAAGGCTGGTATGAAATTAATTTTGAATCAAAGACTGCTTACATATTTGGCGAATACATAAGACTTATTGATAGCACATTGATACAGACACAAAATGCGGGCTCAAGTATAGTTGAGTATGCTAAAACATTTATTGGAACTCCTTATGCTTATGGTGGAAACACACCTAGTGGCTTTGATTGCTCGGGATTTGTGCAATATGTTATGGAAAATTTCGGTGTTGTAATGCCAAGATCTTCAACAGAACAATATTCAATTGGAGTAAGAGTTGATAAATCAGCACTTTTACCTGGAGACTTAGTATATTTCAAATATTCTGCAAGCTCATATAGTTTAAGTCATGTCGGAATTTATGTGGGAGATGGTAATTTTATTCATTCCCCTGTACCAGGGCAATCAGTGAAAATAAGCTCTTTATCATCCGGATATTTTTCATATTACTATTACGGTGCTACAAGAGTTTTAAATTAAGAATTTAATGGTATATTAGCGATAATTTACAAAAAATAGTAGTTAAATTTTATAATTACATATATAATAGATATAGAGATTGAAGTCCCTATATCTTTTTTATTGACTAATCATAGTAAATAAAATTGATATAATAAATGGAGGTTTTTGATTTGGGTAGAAGCGGTGGTTCTGGAGGCAGAGGCGGTGGAGGCTCTTTTGGCGGAAGCAGAGGCGGCGGAGGCAGGTCTGGTGGCTTTGGAGGTGGCGGAGGCTCATTTGGCTTTCGTGGCGGCAGTTCTTCCGGCAGGTCTGGCGGTTCCTTTGGTGGAAGTCCATCTGGCAGATCCGGCGG
>JAQSYS010000047.1 GCA_029256005.1 Sedimentibacter sp. | reverse complement strand
CACTTTTGAATATGCTTCTGCTGAAGTAAAGGAAGGTGTTTTTATAATTTTAAAAGTAATAAAGATAATTGAAACCAAAAGAGAAAGAAAAAGTAATATCCCTACGATTTTCTTCCAATCTCTTTTTTTAAAATTTTGTTTCATTTTTCCTCCTTATTAAATATCAGTAGATTTAAAAATATGGTCCTTTAATTTTTCAAGAGCTTCATTATGCAGTGTTGATTTTATGTTTGGAAAAGCCTTTAGTAACCTTCCTTGGCCAAAAATACCCGCTTCTAAAATTTCCCTGTTTGCTTTCTTCAGTTCCGCAAGAGTCTTCTCCCTATGCTGCAAAGCTTCGTCGAGCTTATGTTTTCTTGCAATATTGTTCAATTCCATAGTCTTTTTAGCGTGTGTAATCTTTTCTACAATTTCTTCTTTCTTATGTTCTGCCAATTCTTCAAGTTCGTCCTTCTTAGCAGATAATGCTATCACACCTGTGGCAAGATTTTCTCCAAGTTCATCTGTTGACTTCCTAATAAGAAGAGATAAATCCTCTATGTGTTCCAGTTTTTTATTAATCCTTAATATAGTGTTAACTGTTGCTACCAGGTCTATTACAAAAACAATTGACAATATTAACAAAATGATTAGTGAAGCCGGTTCAGGTATATGTGCTGACATGTTGACTATCAAAGGGTGTATCTGATCTACAATTACTAGGCATGCAATTCCCCACATCATTGAAAAAAGCGGACATATGTATCCTCCGATGTTAAAAGGAACTTCAGAATAATCCCACCACTTTTGGCGGAAAATTTTCTCCAGCACAAATCCTGCAGTAAGTTCAATTGCACTTGCTATAAAAACCGAACCAAAAAACAAAAAAAATAAATTATTCTGAACCGGTTTTAGAAAATTCACCACAGCAATAACTCCAAAACCGTAAATAGGACACAACGGACCATTTAAGAATCCTCTGTTTATAAATTTCCCTTCTTTTAAGGCTGCATATATAACCTCCACACACCATCCAAAAAATGCGTATATAAAAAAGTACAAATATATCTTAATAATCATTTTTGTCTCCCACCTTTATCAATCTCATGTAATTAAACAAGAAGTATTAATCTTCTTGATAAATTATATGATGCAAAACCATCCAATAATTATATTCTCAAAATACCATATATTTCTTAATTTAATATAAATATCACAAAAATAATATTATTCAGGCGTTATTCTAACATAGGTAATTAAAAAAACTTTGATGTTACACATTCTTCTTAACACTCTGTCCTGTTTCTTCCTGAATTTTTTGCTTCATATAATTTTTTATCAGCTTTGTCAATAAGCTCAATTATGCCATCACGATATTCGCTTGAAATTCCAACACTAATAGTAACACTATAACCAGTTCCAAAGTCATATTCTTCAACACTCTTTCTTATTCTTTCACAAACTAAAAATGCACCTTCTTGATTAGTATTTGGAAATATAGCCAGAAACTCCTCTCCGCCATATCTTCCTATTGAATCCATTTCCCTTAAGCTTTCTGCAGCTATTTTTGCTACTTCCTTAATGACTTTATCCCCGAATGTATGCCCCATTGTATCATTAATTCCTGAACAAAATGATAATAAAATATATAGAACAATTTATCAGATTAACCCTAGACAATTCTTAAAATAAAAACTCAATCCACAATAATAAATATTCATGGATTGAGTGAGCCTAATTACTTAAGCATTGAGCTGTTGTTTAAAATTTGTGTGTTGTATAGAAAAAGCACATCCTGATCTTGTGAAAAATCTATATAGTCTCCTAATAAATCAGTTGATATATATCTTAAATCAATTAAAGTGACTTTGGAATATCCTTCAAGCATTAACGGAGCTATACTGCTTCCAAAAGAATCTCGAAACAATAACAGTTCCTTATTATTTTTACATTCTTCATTGTAAATTGTAATAAATGGTTTAGCACCAGATAGAAAAACATCATAGGAATCCATGCCGTTGAATAAATCTGTTGCATACACCATGCTAAAAGTATTTGTTTCGTAATCTAAAACAACAGAATTTTCTATTATTTTATTAGTTAAATAAATCATAGTATCCGGCTCTAATCTAAAAGCTGCCTGACCATAATAGGATCCATAGAACGGATAAAGCTTATGCTCTGAATATATAGGATTAGAAGCTCTTGCCTCGCTTCCTAATTCATATAACAGCAAATCAGCGATTTTTATAATTTTTTCCTGTCTCCAGTGAATATCAGTCTTGTAGTAATCGTCAATAGTTAATGACTCAAACAAATTTATATATTTCATGTTTTGTGTGTTTTGTTTCATAATTTCCAGCATTCTGTCATAATTTATTGCTAAATAGCCATTTTGTGCAGCAATAAAATAACTCTTATCCGGTATTATTGCATAATTGACATTTTTACCTATGAGGTATTTTTCATATACTTCATTAAGTTTTTCAGCAGCATTAATCACGGATCTTTCGTCTAGCTCATATTGCATTTTTTCAATGATTCCATTTATTATATAAATATTGTTATTGTCCTTTTGATTAAACAAATAATATTTTGTTAATGCTTTTAACTCTCTAAAAGTATCACGAAATAAAAACTGATCTAAAGAATACTTTTCATAATCATCAAACAATTCACCCCTAAAAAGTTTATATGCAGAAAAATTGGGGATTGATATAAGTCTGCGTCTTTCACTATAAGAAAGCTCATTGTCGGGTATTACAATATTTGCTAGCATAAAACCGCAAATTATCATGATAAAGCTGACAGACACTATTATATTTTTTATATTATTTTTCATGCTGCAACCTCACTATCTAAAATCTAAAATATAAAAACGGATTAAAAGAGCCATCGACCAAATAACCAGTAATAAGCAAAAGCAATAATATCTGTACTATAGGTTCTAAAATATTTAAAATGTATTCTCCTTTTTTATAGCACTTTAGCTTCTTTATTACTTTTACAGATAATGGAGTAGCTCCAACAGCCGCAATAATAAGTGTTAATCCATAGCTGCTTATATAATAATCAGTTACTGCATTTGAGAAAGGTATATTTAAAATACCAAGCATTCCCTTAATATATTCAATACACTCAATCATATTATTTGTATTAAATATTACAAAGCTGATTGACAAAAAGAATAGGGTGTAAATATGCCCAACAATTGAAGGTAATTTTTTAAAAAATTCAGTTAGAAACACTTTTTCTAGAACTAAGAAAATCCCAAAGTATAATCCCCATATAATGAAGTTCCAATTAGCACCATGCCAAAAGCCAGTTAAAAACCATACAACAATTATATTTCTAATCCACTTAACTGTGCCTACACGATTTCCACCCATGGGAATATACAAATAATCTCTAAACCACGTACCAAGGGAAATGTGCCATCTCCTCCAAAATTCAGAAATGCTTTTAGAAATAAAAGGATAATTAAAGTTTTCAAGAAAATGGAAACCAAAAATACGTCCTAATCCTATAGCCATGTCGCTGTAACCAGAAAAATCATAATAAATTTGAAGCATAAATGCTACTGATGCAATCCAATAGAATAAAATTGAGCTTTCATTTAAATTAGAAAAAACTTGACCTAGCTCCCCCAACGAATTAGCAATCAGCACTTTTTTAGACAATCCTATAACAAATCGATTAACACCATATGCAAAATTCGCAAATGTATGATTACGTTGCGAAAGTTCTTCCTCCACTGTTGCATACCTAACTATAGGTCCTGCTATAAGCTGTGGAAACAATGATACATAAGCTGCAAAACTAAAGAAATTCTTTTGAACTTTAGAAGTGCCGTAATAAACATCAATGGTATAGGATAAAATCTGAAAAGTATAAAAACTAATTCCAATTGGCAAAACTATCTTTAATGGTGCTATTTTTAAATCGAATAACCAATTTATATTTTCAATTAGAAAATCTGCATATTTGAAATAAAACAAGATGCCTATGCTGAAAATAATGGAGCAGATAAGCGGTAATTTCGCATATCTGCTCTTTCTGGATTTTTCAATCCACAATCCATGAAGATAACCGGATAAAGATGATGCTAACATCAAAATTGAATATTTCGGCTCTCCATAAAAGTAGAAAAACAAACTAGAGACAAGTAAAATAGAATTCTTGAATCTAAAGGGCACCAAGAAATATAGCATTAAGACTATTGGTAAAAAATAGTATATAAAGCTAATACTTGAGAATAACATTTTATTTTCCCTTTAATTGAAGGAATGAATCGTGCAGAGCGCTTCCAACATCATCGCTCATAATTAATATAACTACATCACCAATATTGTCTACTATAACGTTATTAGGATCTACACCTACACATATCCATTTTCTAGGATCTGCATTTTCTTTAATATCTGCCTTTATCTTTTCAATATCAGCACCTTCTTTAACTCTCACTAAACACAATGAGTAAGCAGAAGAAGACATAATAGGTTCCGAAGCAATCGCTGATTCAAATTCTATTTTTTCCTTACCAAAATAATAATTAGCATTTTCTGCCGTAATTTCTGTAGTTTGCAATCTAGTTTCAATATAATCTTTGAATGAATCATCAACATCAGCTGTTTCATATATCTTATCTAAGATACTCTGGAGGTCTCCCTCAAGATTTTTGTTTTCAATTGGTTTTGTATTAGGTGGATTTTTATCCGCTTCTTTTGATTGACATGCAGTAAAACTAATTACTAGGATCAATGTCAATAATATTAAACTTAATTTTTTCATAAAATTCTCCTTTTTAATTATTATGCATGCATTTAATAATATATTAGACGATGTAAAATCGATAAGGTTCCAAAAAAGTTATATATAAAATTTTCCATATAAAAATGCATCAGTAAAATCAACTAACTGATGCATTATTTATTCATTATACTTTTTATTAAAATTACTAATCATACTCAGAAATCTAGCAATAATTTAAGATCCCTATGACAACTTTTCAACTGCTTGTTCTAAACTTTCTACAAAGAAAATATCTTTACCTTTGTTGCATTCATAAATAAAATCATGTAATGATTTGCTTGTGTACTTAGAAAAATCTCCTATAATAGCCAACTTAGTATGGTAATTTATAAATTTTTGCAAAACATCACCGGCAATTCCGCTGCTAAGTCTGAAAAACTCTTCATTAATAGCTTTTTTGTCTAATATAATCCTGTTGCTATCTTTTTCATAACTAACAGTTGCTATAAGGTCGAGTGCCGATTGTGTGTCTGTTATTAAAACATCTTCGCTCTCAATATATACTATAGAATCATTTTTTCCAAACATAGTATAATTCATAATAGATTACACCTCCTAATTTATCTACTCAGCCTTATACAAATTAAAGAACCATTTTTCTGCATGTGCAATATTTGCAAATAGTCTAAGAACATCATTTTTTCCACTTTCAACAAATGAATCTCTAAATTCATTTGTCATGCTATTCATATCATTAATAATAATTGCGCATTTAATATGATACATCGTAAATTTTTGAAGCATAGTTTCCACAAGTCCTTTTTTTAATTCAAAAAAGTCCTTGGAAAGTGCCTCACCGTCAATAATCGCATATTGTGCATCATTCTCTGCAATTGCAGTAATTACGTCTAATATATTTCTTTCTGTCTCAAGTTTAGTTTCTGAGTCATTAAAATGAACATAGGTTAGTTCACTATTACTTATAACTTTATACTTTATTATTCTTTGATTTTTATCTTCATGATCTGATACACTTAAATAAGCATTTTCATCTGCATCATTTTCGTTTGGTATGGTGGCTATTGCATTTCGTAAATCTTGAATCCATATCAGTTCACTTTCATATGTTCTTCGAATATTGTCATTAATTAAACTCCATATTGTTGTTTCCAGAGCACTTCTGTCCGGTAAAAAATTTTTATCCTTATTGCTTTTATTCATTAACAACTGAGTCTTAATTTGATTTTCATATCCATCAAGCAGCATAATTAACTCATTTGTATTGAGTTGCTTGGACCATGCAAGCTGAACTAGAAAAGGCTTTTTTATTTCTATGAGCTCTGATGGAGAAAGAACCCATTCCTTTAAAGCAGCTACTCCCTCATTTGTTATAATGTATACTTTTTTTGTTGGGGAACTTTCTTGATGCTTGACAACATTAGTCACCAAACCATTATTATGCATCTCTATCAGTGATTTATATATTTGATTATTATTGCCCGACCAATACATAAATGAAGAATCTTGGATGACCTTTTTTATATCATATCCTGTCATTGACCTGTAGCTTAATATTCCTAAAATAGCATAATTTATTGACATATTATTTTCCTCCATGAATTATTAACCTATGTTAATAGTAACATAGGTTAATAATAGCGTCAACTATAGATTCTAAAATAATTATTTTAAAAGTCAGAAACATATATGCGTAAAAATAGACGAAATCTATCGATCATACTTTGACCACGAACTTCGTCTATTTCAGTAATGAATTTATATTCTTAGTAGTTCTTTCTCAATCAAAGATTCTTATCATAAATATAACACATCTAACAATTTTTCAAACCTTCTGATATGTCACCTTTATATTCTCCTCCGTGATAGCATATAATAGTTTCTATATCATAATTAAGTAGTTTTAAAACGGATTTTTTTGCTTCATTCATATCTAATGTGAATTGCGGAGCTGCAATTTCTAGTTTGCCATTTTCTAATGCAAGTGAATCGCCACTTATCAAAACCTTATACTTTTTACTGTAAACCGAGATATGTCCGGGCATATGGCCAGGGGTTTCCACAATTTCTATCCCTCCACACCACGGAAAATAATCTCCATCCTTTACAGTCAAATCTACTTCTTCATTTTCAATGGCCTTTAAAAATTCTTGAAATGCTCTGCCTGACTCCTGTTGTTCAAAAGGCAATGTTGATTGCATATTTTCTGCTTGTTCAAGTCGTAATGATTTTAATTCTCCCGAAATATACGGCGCATCCTTTTCACTTGCAATTATTTGAATATGAGGGTACTTTCTCTTAATTGCAGCTAAACTACCCATGTGATCATGATCATGGTGCGTTATTATAACTTTTGTCAACGCAGAAAAATCAACACCCTTTTCATAAGCAGCTTGTTCTAATTTTTGTAGAAAATCTGGATACCCGCAATCCACTAAAATCATTTCATCTTTGTCTTTTAAAATAACAGGATAAATTGTATCCTCACCATAACCAAAATCAAAAACAACATTCAAAATATATATTTGATCCATAAATAACCTGCCTTTATTTAAATAACTTTAAATACTAATTGTAGTTGAATTATAATCAACTACAAATGCCATGTCAATATATTATAATAAATAACAAAACTTATATAACCTGAAATTCTATGGCTTTGTTAATTCAATGGCACAAGGATTGCCTTTTCCTTCAAACAAAACTTCTGAATTTTTTAATAATCTTATATTTACTGAGCCAGACAGACCTTCCTTAATTATTATGTCCATATTTCCCTTATTAGGAGCCTTTAATTCTCCTGAGTCCTGGCTGATTTTTGCTTTAATTAAAAGTTCATATTCTCCCTTAACAACAATAATCACCAGTAAATCTCCTGAGCAACTGACGCTTACAACCTTACTGTTAATATAGGTTGCAAACCTATATTCTTGTCCATCAAAAGTTAGGTTGCAAATAAATCCTTGGAAGGAAGTGCCAAGAAATGGTATGTGAGCAAGTGAAAACATAATACTAGCATCTGTATCCTCAAAATGGTTGGATTGAAGCCATATATATTCTTTAGGAAATGATGTTCCCCAGTCTTTTTCTATATATCCTTTGCCGCCCGCAAAATCATAAGCCATGTTATTTACTGTCAATATTCCTTCTATATTATGATTCATACTTATAATGTCATGATTACATTCCATAAACGGCATATATGAAAAAAATCCCATCGCACATGGCGAAAACATACTTCTATTAATTTCAGTAAATTCAGAAAAACTAATATTCCCTTTTATTGAATATTCATCATTTGCAAGATTTAACTTTATACCTTCATTACTAAAGGAGTTTTTTCCTATCGTTAAGAAAAACGGCTCATCTGAATATTGAAAATCATCGACTGCGAATTTATGGTAATGGGTCTTAAGTACTGTATAGCCATCAAGTTTATTTGAAATTATAATTTGAATAAATGCATGAGAACATTCTCTGCCCTTTGAAATCCCAGGAATAATACTTACAATATTCTTTAAATCAGAAGAAACTTGTTTAAAATACCATCCCTCAAAATATTTTTCATTTTTCTTTTTTCCTTGAAATATAAGCGGATCTTTTTTATGTTTTAAGAACATTATAACTTCCAACCTTTGTTTTATTGTTAATACAACCATTGCACCAAAATTTCTGTTTATAATACAAAATATGCATTTAATTCTTATTACAACCTGGCGGTTCTCATACAGAAACGTACTTTCTGTAATCTTTTGAATAATATATATAAATTTAAAAATAGAGGAGGATATTATGTCGCAAATAATATATACCGTGCAGCCAGGTGATACTCTTAATGAAATTGCTCAGATGTATGGTAGTACAATAGATGCAATTATAGATGCCAATAATATTGTCAATCCCAATTTAATTCACCCAGGTTCAGTTATTTTAATACCTGTTGAAGAAGAAGATATAGAAAGCCCGCCTGGAAGTATAATATATACAGTCCAGCCAGGTGATACATTATATATTATTTCTCTTCTTTTTGGAGTGAGTGTACAAAGCATTTTGGCATTAAATAATATAACTAATCCATCAATGATATATCCAGGATTAAAAATTGTTATGCCAAAAGAAGCTGTCAATCCATTTCAGCCTGTTGAACCTGGTTTAATAAGATATACTGTGTTGCCAGGGGACACAATATATCGTGTTGCTAAAAGATTTGGAACAACAGCTCAATCTGTACTTAACGCAAATCCGGGACTAGATCCTTTTGTATTAATTCCTGGAAGAGAAATTAACATTACAATTCCTGAAAATGCGGTTGCTCTTTATAAAGGTAACCCATCCAAAAAAATGGTTGCCCTTACTTTTGATGCTACTTACGGGGATAATAATCAAGCACTAAAATTGTTACAAATTTTAAGAGATAATAATATTAAAGCTACTTTTTTCTTGTCCGGCATCTGGCTGATAAACTACCCACATCTTGTGAGAGCTATAGTAGCAGAAGGTCATGAAATTGGAAACCATAGTTATACACACCCACATATGCCACTAATACCATTGTCTCAAGTGAGCAATCAAATTATACGTACAGATGCACTAATTAAAAACATTTCAGAAACAAGT
>JAQSYS010000367.1 GCA_029256005.1 Sedimentibacter sp. | reverse complement strand
GGCAATAATGCTTTAGCATCTATAAACAATCCATGTCCACCTACAGGTGCTTGGTAAGTTATGCCTGCATCATCTAATCTGCTTGCTAAGTATTCCATTTGACCATATCTGTATTGTAAATATGCTTCATCAAGTCCTTCGTATAATCCAAGAGCAAGTGATTCTAAATCTCTTCCTGAAAGACCGCCATATGTTGTAAATCCTTCAAAAGAAATTGTATTTGCTTTTACTCTTTGGAACAATTCTTTATCATTCTTTACACCTAATAGTCCACCCATGTTAACTATCGCATCTTTTTTTGCACTCATGGTGAACATATCAGCATAGCCAAACATTTCTTTTATTATATCTTTAATTGTAGAATTTTTAAATTCTTCTTCTCTTTGTTTAACAAAATAAGCATTTTCTGCATATCTAGCAGCGTCAATACACAGTGGTATACCATACTTTGTGCATATTGCAGATACATCACGCATATTTTGCATAGAAACAGGCTGTCCTCCAGCTGAATTGTTTGTTATAGTCATTACAACTAAACCAACTTTATCTCCATGCTCTTTAATTAATTCTTCTAATTTTTCAACATCCATGTTACCTTTAAAAGGAACTCTTAGTGTTGGATCTAATGCTTCTTTAACAACACAGTCAATTGCTCTTGCTCCTGCAATTTCAACATGAGCTCTGGTAGTATCGAAAAACATGTTTGATATAGCATATTTACCTGGGCCTACCAATAAGTTAAACAATACCTTCTCTGCTGCACGGCCTTGATGAACTGGTTGGATAAATTCATAACCAAATATGTCTTTGCCAGCTTCTAAAAGTTTGAAATAACTTCTACCGCCTGCATAAGCTTCATCGCCTCTCATAACTCCTGCCCATTGAACATCACTCATGGCACCAGTACACGGTTTGGAACTTTGATAGTTTCTACCATTTTTATTCTAAATGGTTCTGCTACATATTTAATAGCCATAAAATTTCCTCCAATCAATTTTTAATTTTTAATTTTACTGCATTAATTAATAATAATTTATCACAATTTTAATTTTTTGTCAATATTATTCGAAGTTTTCTCAAGAAAACGTTAAACATTTTTAAAAAATGATAATTTTTTATTATTTTATCTCACTTATTATCAAAGCTTGAATTTTTTATCAACTTATGTATAATTAAATTAGAGAAATATTATGTAGGAGATTAGAATGAGAGCAGAATTATTGGAACATTATATTGATTTAGTTGAATTCTTAGGTTTGGTAATGGGCCCAAGCTATGAAATAGCATTGCATGATTTGAGCAGAGAAGATGAGACCATTGTAGCTATTTCAAATGGACATGTTACAGAAAGGGGTCTAGGTGCTCCATTAACAAGCCCAACTTTAAGCTTCTTATCTAAAGAAAGATATAAAAATTTTAAACATGAAGTAAATTATACTGTATTCAATATAAAACAAAAAAAGCTCCGTTCTTCAACATATTACATTAAGGATAAAGGTGAATTAGTCGGACTTTTATGTATAACCTTTGACGATGAAAGATTCAGAGATGTTAGCAAATTAATAATGGGACTTTGTCATCCAGATGAATTGTTGCAAGATAATCATTTTGAAAAAATTGATGATTTAAAAACAGACAATAATACGTCAGTATATGGCAGGGATATACATGAGGTTTTTACTAATTCTTTACAAGATATTTTAAATGACAACAATATGCCTATTGATAGATTGAAAAAGGATGAAAAACTGAGAATTATTGCGTCATTAAAGGACAAAGGGATATTTTTATTAAAAGGTGCTGTACCTGAAGTAGCAAAATTATTAGATAGTAGCGAAGCAACTATTTACCGTTATATCAGTGAAGTAGAGCAGATGGAATCTAAATAACAGAAGTGTAAGCATAGAAGACATGTTTTAATCACATGAACTTATTATTGTATTTAAAGAATGAGTAAGTTTAGCTAAATTAAGCTAAAAACTTACTCATTTTTTCAATTAAGCATTCTCAAGATCCTTAATTATTATTTTTTTCATTTTCATCATTGCTTGAATTTGTGCATCTGTTTTGATTAATTCTCCCATGTTATAAGGCACAATCTGCCAGGAAAGACCAAATTTATCCTTAACCCAACCACATTGTTCTGCTTCCTTTACATGTGATAATTTATCCCAAAAGTAGTCAATCTCTTTTTGATCATCGCATTCTATAGTCATTGATATAGCCTCGTTGAAATGGAAGTATGGACCGCCATCTAATGCAAGATACTTTTGACCGTTCAGCGTAAATTCAGCAGTAATTATTTTGCCGGACATACCTTCAAAATGCTCATCAAGCTTCTCATCAGGATATTTTACAATACTATGTATTTCGGAATTTGGAAATACTTTCACGTAATAATTAATTGCTTCTTCACAATTATTATCACCAAACCATAATGATGGTACTATCTTTCTCATTATTTCCTCCCTTTTATAACCTACTTACTTTCTATTATGAATATAATGCATACATCTAATTGCATCAAAACTTTATTATATAATTATTATACCATAATATTTAGAACTCAAACAAAATGAGGGCATACTGTTCAAATAGATAAAAAGCTGTCCACTTATAAAAATTATAAGTGAGCAGCTTTTTCTAAGTTACTAAAATTGTAACATCAATTTAAAACTCTATATAAATCTGATTAACTTAGATTTACTTCTTTTCTGCAGCATTATATCCAGCAATACGTCCAAATACAACAGTATCATCAACAGCATTACCACCGGCACGGTTTCCACCATGTATTCCTCCGGTTACTTCACCGGCAGCATATAATCCTTCAACAATTGACCCATCTTTGTAGTTTGCATGTGCTTCAGCATTTTCTTCCAGCCAGTTCATCCACTCCTGTTATCAGGAAAAATAATATATCATTTTAATTATTTTTTCTTAACAGGAATCCAAATTTCACTGTAATAGTTTTCATCTTGATTACCTTTTGGATAATTAGATATATCTGTGTACATTTCAAT
>JAQSYS010000046.1 GCA_029256005.1 Sedimentibacter sp. | reverse complement strand
TTATATTTATAAAACTTTATCTAGATATATCCTATATGTTATGATAAAATATTAACAATCAAGAAATTGTTTTCATAATTTTGTTGATATCTATAAATACTAGTGCTATAATTATACATACATATACAATATGCATGTAAGCAATCAATATGGTTGTAGTGTATAAAAAGATACTATAAAAAAATTAATAATGAGGTGAAGACATGTTTGATGCTGAAAGACATAACAGTTGTCATATGAGTGATAAGTGTATAAGATACAAGGTATGCCCTATGGTATTAGTACAACAGTTGTTATCTGGTAAGAGAAAAATATTGATTTTATGGTATTTAAGCAGCAAAGTATTAAGATTTAATGACATTAAGAGAAGACTTCCGGATGTTACACAAAAAATGCTTACTCAACAGCTGCGAAGCCTGGAGGAGGACAACCTTATTTATAGAAAGGTTTATCCTGTTGTTCCACCTAAAGTTGAGTACGGTTTAACTGATCTTGGAGAAAGAATTATTCCAATACTGGAAATGATGCACGGTTTCGGTGCAGAATATCTGGAAATTAAATCTTCTGAAAATGTTTTACAGCGAAAAGCATCTAGCGATATGCTATAACATACTAAGTATCTTTTTGGGTACTAAAGTACAAAAAAGTGCTCTCTTGATAAAATTTTAACTTGTTATTATACTATAAAAAAAATTATTATAATTTATTGTTGCAGTCAAATTGAATTTGTATTATTTTCAGTAACTTAAGTTACTGAAAATAATTGAAAATTTCTTTATGATAATTATACTGAGTTTTATAACAAAACTGACTCAAAGTATGAATAACTGTGTAATTTTATGGGAATAGTTATTTTGTTGACATTTTGTTTATAATAAATTATAGTAATTTATGTAAAATGCATATGTTTTCCCAATAATAAAAAAAGGTGGTGGTATAGTGTCGATTGAAATCATCAAGGTAATAAGGGAGGCTGAAGAAAAGGCTGAAGTCATAAAGAAAGAAGCCACTTTGCAAGCTAAGCAGATTATTGCCAATGCAAATGCGCAAGCTCTGCAGATAATGGATGAAGCAAAGGAAACTTCTGAGACAGCAAATTCTGAAGTATTGAAAATTGCTGAATCTGAAGGACAGCTTTTATATGACGATATAATTAAAAAAGCTGCAGTAGAATGTGAAAATATTCTTAGAAAAGCAGACAACAATATGGATGATGCTGCTTCGATAATACTGGAAAGGATCGTGAAGGCCAGTGGCAATAGTTAAGATGAACAAAATCAGCATTATTGGTTTAAACAAAGAAAAATCATTGCTTATCAAAGATATAATGGATTTGGGAGTTGTTGAAATAAGTTCACAGGATTCAAAGATAACAGACCCTGAATGGATAAATTTTGTGAAAAGAGACGGCAATGAAACAGAAGTTTTAAACTATGATGCAAAAATATCTAAAATCAATGAAGTGCTTGCTAGCTTAGAAAAGTATGATAATAGCAAGAAACCGCTGTTTTCAACAAGAAGAACAATAACTTCAGTTGAGTTCGAGCAAAGGATATTAAGTAGCGCAAAAACCGAGGAAAACGTCACACAAATCCTTGAATTAATCAAATCCTTAAATGAGGTAAGCACTGAAGAAAATAAAACAGAAACTGCAATAATGAGTTTAAAGCCTTGGGCTATGTATGATGTTCCTCTGGATATAGGTGATACTAGATATACAAGTATATTTACTGGTGTAGTTCCTAATATAATTGATATTGAAAAATTAACTAATGATTTAGAGCAAAAAACGGACAGATGTTATTTTAGAAAAATAAGCAGTGATAAAGATCAACATTATATTTCTATTATCTGTCTTTCATCTGAAAAAGATGATGTGTATGAAATTCTTAAACAATATGGATTTAATAATGTCACCTTCAAGGATTTGGAAGGAACTGCTGCAGAAAATATTGTAAAATATGATCAAAAATTAAAAGAATTATCTCAAAAAAAGGAAATAATAGAAAAGAATATTACGGGAGCTGTGCCTTATAAAGAAGAAATACAGCTTTTATATGACCACTTAGTTATTGAAAGAGATAAAAATAAAATACTAGGCAATATGCTTAAAACAGATACAACCTTTTATATTGAAGGGTGGATACCTGAAAACAGCAAAGAAAAGGTTGAACAGGCATTAAACGCATATCAATGCTGGTATGAGATAAATCAACCTGAAGAAGGAGAACAATATCCAATAGCGTTAAGCAATAATTCATTTGTGCAACCATTTGAATCTATTACTGAACTGTACAGTCTTCCTTCTTCATCAAATATAGATCCTACTTTGTTCATGGCACCATTTTATTGTATATTTTTCGGGCTTATGCTTGCTGATGTTGGTTATGGCTTAATAATGTCAATCTTGTGCTTTTCAGTATTGAAAAAGTTTAAACTGGAAGGAACTATCCAAAAAATGCTGAAATTATTCTTCTATTGCGGGATTTCAACAGCATTTTGGGGAGTAATGTTTGGAAGCTGGTTTGGTGATGCGATACCTGCTGCCGCCAAATTGTTGTTCAACTCTGATTTTACGATAAAGCCTCTATGGATAAATCCTATGGAAGAACCAATGACATTATTGGTATTTTCATTTGTATTTGGAGTTATACACTTGTTTGCCGGTATGGCAGTCAAAGCGTACATGCTTATTAGAGACGGAAATGTATTAGATGCAGTATTTGATATAGGATTTTGGTATGGTTTTATAATAGGATTAGCATTAATGCTTTTTGGAAATGCTATTATACCTGGATCCGGACAAATAGGTAAGTGGATGACAATAATTTTTGCCGTAGGTCTAATATTGACACAGGGTAGATCAAAAACCGGTATAGTGAGCAAGCTAATAAGCGGTGTTCTAAGTTTATACAATATTACAAGCTATTTAAGCGATATACTTTCATATTCTAGATTGCTTGCCTTAGGATTGGCAACAGGCGTTGTTTCTTCAGTTGTTAGCATATTAGGCTCAATGGGTGGAAGAAATATTTTTGGAATTTTGTTGTTTGTCATTGCAATGTTGATAGGACATAGTTTTAACTTTGCAATTAATGCTCTAGGAGCATTTGTTCATGCAGCTAGATTACAGTATGTTGAATTTTTTGGTAAGTTCTATGAAGGCGGAGGAGAGCAATTTAATCCGCTCATTAAAAAAACAAAATATAACAAGATAATTAAGGAGGAAATTTAAATGAATATTTTAACAAATGGTAATTTTTTAGCGATTTTAGGTGCTTCTGTAGCTGCGTTGGCTGGTATAGGAAGTGCTATAGGAGTTGGTATAGCTGGTCAGGCAGCAGCTGGAGTAGTTGCAGAAGATCCTAAGAAATTCGGTTCAACATTAATTTTGCAGGCACTACCTGGAACACAAGGTATTTATGGTTTGCTTATTGCCTTTATCATACTTAATAAGATAGGTTTATTAGGTGGAGGAATGGCTGAATTATCAGCTGCTCAAGGAGGATTTTTCTTTGCAGCATCACTTCCTATTGGAGTAGTTGGTATAATTTCTGCGATTCACCAAGGTAAGGTTGCAGCATCAGGTATTATGCTTGTTGGAAAAAGACCTGAAGAAATAGCAAAAGCTATGGTTTATGCTGCAATGGTTGAAACATATGCCGTTTTAGCATTACTTATTTCATTCCTTATGATAAATGGAATTACAATTTAATCTATTCTGTATTAAAAATTTAAAATAAGGATGTGAGGAAATGAGCGTTGAAAATATAACTGCTAATATTTTAAGCGATGCAAAACAAATTGCAGAAGTTTCTCTGGCAAATGCTGAAAAAAGCAAGGAAGAAATAATCAATAAAGCAAAATATGATGCAGAAGCTATTAGGCAAGCAGCAAGAGAAAAGGTTAATAAAGACGCTGAAAATTTAAAAAGTAGGAAGTTGTCTGCTGCAGAGCTTCAGGGTAGAAAAATGATGCTTGGTGCTAAGCAGGATGCTATTAAGAAAAGCTTTGATGAAGCGCTTAAAAAACTTAGTGCGATGCCTGAAGATCAATATATAGAATTTTTAACTAAAGAAATAACTAATGTTCCATACAGTGAAGGTACTATTATTTTAAACAAGAAAGACCGTGAAAAAATCGGTGAAAAGTTAGTTAAGGCTGTCAATGATAAATTAAAAGCAGAAAAATTTACATTAAGCAATGAAACTGTAAATTCACAGGGTGGATTTGTGCTGAAAAGCGGGGCTATAATGATAAACAGCACCTTTGAAACCATACTGAACTCCATTAAGGATGAGCTTACTAATGAAGTTGCTAATGCACTTTTTAAATGATTTTCCTGCCTGAAAGGAGGAATGGCTTTGGCGAAGATTAAAGATACAGACTATTTGTTCTCTACAGCACGAGTGAGAAGTGTTGAAAAAAATATGCTTACTCGTGAAAGAGCAGAAAAAATGATTGATGCAAAAACAACTGAAGATGCCTTAAGAGTCTTATATGATATAAATTACGGCAATGAAGCTATCGATGCTGATAATTATGAGGCGCTTTTAACTGATGAGCATAAAAAAACATATGATTTTATTACTTCTATAGCTCCTGAACTTGATTACTTCAATATGTTCTTATATCCATATGATTATCATAACTTGAAAGTAATTATGAAATCGGAGTATTTAGGCATTGATGCAGATGATGCTTTGGTTGATACAGGGTCTATTGAACTAAAGATTCTCAAATATTCTGTTAAGGAAAGAGATTTTTCAGCTCTTACAGACAATATGGAGCATGCGTTAAAGGAAATAATTGAAACATTTCCAAAAACAAACGATCCTCAAATTATAGACATAATTCTGGACAAATATTGTTATGAAGAGATGCTTAGTTCTGCAGAAGAAACTAAAAGTGATTTCATTATCGATTATGTGAAAATGCTAATTGACTCAATTAATTTAAAGACGTATGTTAGACTGAGAAAAATGAAGAAGTCATGGGACTTTTTTACTAAGGTTTTCATGCACGGCGGTAAAATAAGCGAACAGATATTCATTAAAAGCTATGATGAACCTTTTGAAAAATTTGCGGAACAGCTGTCTGCATATGGGTTCAAAGAAATATTTCTTGAAGGAACTGAGTCCCTGGAAGAAACAGGAATGTTTACAACCCTGGAAAAGCTTTTGGATAATAAAATCATACAGCATATAAAAAATGCCAAATATATTCCTTTTGGCATAGAGCCTTTAGCAGGCTACTTAATTGCAAAGGATAATGAGATTAAAATTGCAAGGATTATCTTGGCAGGCAAACTTGCAGGCATCTCACCTGAACTTATTAGAGAAAGGTTGAGAGAGACTTATGTATAAAATAGGTGTTATTGGAGACAAACAAAGTGTTCTTGGCTTTAAAGCAGTAGGGTTAAATGTGTTTGACTGTTCTTCAAAAGAAGAAGCCAGAAGTACTTTAAAGTCAATTGTAGAAGATTATGCCATAATTTATATAACTGAAAACTTTTATAATGAAATAAAGGATACGGTTTATGAGTATAATGAGAAGCGCCTGCCGGCAATAATTCCTATTCCAAGCATGAAGGGAACAACGGGAGTAGGACTTCAAAATATTAAAAAGGCTGTTGAAAAAGCAGTTGGTGCGGATATATTGTTTAACAACGATTAACTAAAGTTATAAAAAATGAAAGCAGGTGATTTTTTTAATGAGCCAAGGTAGAGTGGTGAAAATATCAGGTCCGTTGGTTATTGCTGAAGGTATGAAAGAAGCAGATATGTTTGACGTTGTACGTGTAGGCGACCAGGCACTGATTGGTGAAATTATTGAGATGCGCGGTGACAGAGCATCTATACAGGTATATGAAGAAACAGCAGGTTTGGCTCCGGGAGCTCCTGTAGTAACAACAGGAGCACAGCTATCAGTTGAACTGGGACCTGGACTTATTGAAACAATATATGACGGAATTCAAAGACCTCTTGAAGAAATAAGAAAAATTGCAGGACCTAATATAACTAGAGGTATATCAGTTCCATCATTAAACAGAGAGAAAAAATGGGAATTTGTTCCTGTGGCAAAGGTTGGAGATAAGGTACAGGCAGGAGATATTTTAGGTACTGTTCAGGAAACAATAGTAGTACAACAAAAAATCATGGTTCCTTACGGTACGAGCGGAACTATAACAGATATTAAATCCGGAAGCTTTACAGTTGAAGAAACTGTGTGCGTTGTTAAAAAAGACAACGGAGAAAGTGCTAATTTAACTATGATGCAAAAATGGCCTGTAAGAAAAGGCAGACCTTACAAAGAAAAACTAGTTCCAGATAAGCCGTTGATTACAGGACAAAGAGTTATAGATACATTGTTCCCTATTGCTAAGGGCGGTGTTGCAGCAGTTCCAGGACCTTTCGGAAGTGGTAAGACAGTTGTTCAGCATCAGCTTGCTAAGTGGGCAGATGCAGAAATAGTTGTATATATTGGCTGCGGCGAGCGTGGAAATGAAATGACAGACGTTCTGATGGAGTTTCCTGAACTTAAGGACCCTAGAACAGGTGAATCATTGATGAAGCGTACCGTATTGATTGCAAATACATCAGATATGCCGGTTGCAGCACGTGAGGCATCTATTTACACTGGTATTACAATTGCAGAATATTTCAGAGACATGGGATATTCAGTTGCATTAATGGCAGACTCCACATCCCGTTGGGCTGAAGCACTTCGTGAAATGTCTGGTCGTCTTGAGGAAATGCCTGGTGAAGAAGGATATCCTGCATACCTGGCTTCTCGTCTTGCTCAGTTCTATGAAAGAGCTGGAAGAGTTATAAGCCTTGGTGCGGAAGGAAGAGAAGGAGCATTGTCAGCTATCGGTGCAGTATCGCCTCCTGGAGGAGATATATCAGAACCGGTATCTCAGGCAACGTTACGTATTGTAAAGGTATTCTGGGCTCTTGATGCACAACTTGCATACAGACGTCACTTCCCTGCTATAAACTGGCTGAACAGCTATTCTTTGTATGCTGACAGACTAAATAAGTGGTTTGATGAAAATGTTGCAAGAGATTGGTCAGAGCTTCGTTCAGAAACAATGAAACTGTTGCAGGAGGAAGCAGAATTAAATGAAATAGTTCAATTGGTAGGGGTTGATTCATTGTCAGTACAGGACAGATTAAAACTTGAAGCAACACGTGCTATAAGAGAAGACTATTTGCATCAAAATGCATTCCATGAAATTGACACATATTCATCTCTTGAAAAACAATATAAATTGCTTACATTAATTTTAAAGTATTACTATGATGGATTGGAAGCTTTAAAAGAAGGAGCTGAGTTTAAAGCTTTATCAGATCTTCCTGTAAGAGAAAGAATAGGTAGATTTAAATATACGGAAGAAAAAAATATCCAAGAAGCTTATGATAATATCAAGGCGCAGGTTGAGAAAGAAATGTCGGCTCTGGTATCAAGCAAGGAGGTCGAATAAAATGATTAGAGAATATAAAACCATATCTGAGGTAGCAGGACCTTTAATGCTTGTTAAAAATGTTGAAAATGTAGCATACGATGAATTAGGAGTTATTGAACTTCCTAACGGTGAAACTAGGAGCTGTAGAGTACTTGAAATTAACGGAAGTAACGCTTTGGTACAGCTTTTTGAAAGCTCTGCAGGCATCAACCTTGCAGAAAGTAAGGTAAAGTTCCTTGGAAGAGGTATGGAGCTTGCTGTATCTTATGATATGCTCGGTCGTGTATTTGATGGTCTTGGAAGACCAATTGACAATGGACCTGACATAATTCCTGAAAAAAGAATGGATATTGCAGGACTTCCAATGAATCCGTCTGCTAGAGACTATCCTGATGAATTTATCCAGACTGGCGTTTCTGCTATTGATGGATTAAATACGTTAGTAAGAGGACAAAAGTTGCCTATATTCTCAGGTTCAGGTCTTCCTCATGCTGATTTGGCTGCTCAGATTGCACGTCAATCAAAGGTTTTAGGAGCAGATTCAAAGTTTGCCGTTGTATTTGCGGCTATAGGTATCACATATGAGGAAGCTGACTTCTTTATATCTGACTTTAGAAAAACTGGAGCAATAGACAGAACTGTATTGTTCATGAACCTTGCAGATGACCCTGCCATAGAGCGTATTTCAACACCACGTATGGCACTTACTGCAGCGGAATTCCTTGCATTTGAAAAAGGAATGCACGTTCTTGTAATACTTACAGATATTACAAACTATGCAGAAGCACTGCGTGAGGTTTCAGCAGCTCGTAAAGAGGTTCCTGGAAGACGTGGATACCCTGGTTATTTGTATACAGATTTAGCAACATTATATGAAAGAGCAGGTAGAAAGAGAGATCAAGAAGGTTCAATAACAATGATTCCAATATTGACAATGCCTGAGGATGACAAGACACACCCAATCCCTGACTTGACAGGATATATCACAGAAGGTCAGATAATACTTTCACGTGAATTATATAGAAAAAATATTAAACCTCCAATAGATGTACTTCCTTCATTATCACGTTTAAAGGATAAAGGTATAGGAAGAGGAAAGACAAGAGAAGATCATTCAGACGTTCTTAACCAACTATTTGCTGCTTATGCTAGAGGTAAGGAAGCTAAGGAACTTATGGCTATATTGGGAGAGGCGGCA
This sequence comes from Sedimentibacter sp., assembly GCA_029256005.1. Lineage (GTDB taxonomy): Bacteria > Bacillota > Clostridia > Tissierellales > Sedimentibacteraceae > Sedimentibacter. The sequence goes on along the minus strand of JAQSYS010000046.1, from coordinate 828 downwards.
CTTTCTGATACAGATAAATTCTACGCTAAGTTTGCAGATGAATTTGAAAAGAAGTATGTATCACAAGGCTATGAAACAAACAGATCAATCGAAGAGACATTGACAATTGGATGGGATTTATTAACATTGCTTCCTAAGAGTGAATTAAAACGTATAAGAGACGAATATATTGAAAAATACTATCCGAAACAAAATTAGTGAGGGGTGTTAGGTTATGGCAAGATTAAATGTAAATCCAACCAGAATGATATTAACCTCTCTGAAAAAGCGTTTAAAGGTGGCTGTTAAGGGTCACAAGATGCTTAAGGATAAACGTGATGAGCTTATGAAACAATTTTTGGAGCTTGCCAGAGAAAATAAAAGATTGCGTGAGCAGGTAGAAGCACAAATCGGTGATGTCTATTCAAATTTCGTCATTGCCAGCGCGGTTATGTCAACTGAAGTCTTATATGAAGCGTTGATGTATCCTAAACAAGGTGTTTCTATAGAGGTAGGCAATAAAAATGTCATGAGTGTTGATGTTCCAATATTTGATTTTACAACATCCACAGATGATACATCAAATATTTATCCTTATGGTTTTGCAAGCACATCAGCAGAGCTTGATAATGCAATTGAAAATTTATCAAATATCTTTCCAGAACTCTTGAAGCTTGCAGCTGTTGAAAAGGAAGTACAGCTTTTGGCTGCTGAAATAGAAAAAACCAGAAGAAGGGTTAACGCTCTTGAATATGTTATGATTCCTCAATTCAAGGAAACAATAAAGTACATCCAAATGAAATTGGATGAAAATGAAAGAGGAAACCAAACCAGACTTATGAAGGTCAA
>JAQSYS010000045.1 GCA_029256005.1 Sedimentibacter sp. | reverse complement strand
ATAATTTTATTTGAAAAAGGTGGACACATATCATTCGCTAACTGTGGATTACCATATTATATAGGTGATACCATTACTGAAAAAGAAGACCTTATTCTACAAACACCTGAAAAATTCAACAAACGTTTTAATATAGATGTTCGTATACACAGTGAAGTCGTATCTATAGACTCTAAAGAAAAAAAAATTATGGTTAAAAACCAATCCACAGGTGAAACATATGTTGAAAACTACGACAAATTGGTACTCTCTCCCGGTGCCAAGCCAATTGTTCCACCACTTAAAGGGGTCGAACTGAACCATGTTTTTACTTTGAGAAATATTCCTGATACCTATGCTATAAAGGATTTTATAAATAAAAGGCACCCGAAATCCTGTGCGATAATAGGAGGTGGCTTTATTGGAATGGAAATGGCTGAAAATTTATTTGAACTTGGTCTTGATATAAGTGTAGTAGAAGCTGCCCCTCACGTTATGGCACCAATAGACATGGATACTGCTCATGACGTTCATAATTATATTCGTACCAAGGGTATTAATCTATTCCTAAACAGTAAGGGTACTGAATTTACCGCTTCATCCGTAATTCTTCACACAGGTACAGAAATTCCGGCAGACCTAGTTATAATGTGCATTGGAGTTTCTCCTGATACCGAATTTTTAAAAAGCAGTGACATTCAATTAGGGCTGCGTGGTGAAATAATTGTAGATGAGTATATGCAAACATCAGTACCGGATATACTTGCCTTGGGTGATGCAATTGGAGTAAAAAATATAATAAGCGACAAACAAGTTATTATACCTTTGGCCTCTCCAGCAAACAAACAAGGTAGAATTGTCGCAGATAATATTTGTGGAAAAGGAAAATCATACAAAGGCAGTCAAGGTACTTCTATCATGAAATTATTTGATATGACTGTTGCGGTTACAGGTGAAAAAGAGGAATCACTAATCCGAAATGAGATTCCTTACAAAAAAATATTCACGTATTCAGCCTCTCATGCCACATATTATCCCAATAGCAATATGATGTCAATAAAACTGCTGTTTTCTCCTGATAATGGAAAAATCCTAGGAGCTCAGATAGTGGGATATGAAGGTGTAGATAAACGAATAGATACTCTTGCCAGCGCAGTAAGATTTGGATTGACAGTTTATGACCTTCAAGAAATGGAGCTTGCTTATGCGCCTCCGTTCTCTTCTGCAAAGGATCCAGTTAACATGGCAGGATATGTTGGGGGCAATGTTCTGGAAGGCATTATGAAGCCTTTCTATATTGAAGGGATCTCCTTGATTCCAAAGGATACGGTCATATTAGATGTTCGCACTGATGAAGAGTTTAATGAGGGGAACATCGAAAACTCAATTAATATTCCTCTTGATAGCCTAAGGGAACGCTTAGCTGAACTTGATAAAAATAAGAAAATTTATATAGTTTGTCAAATCGGACTAAGAGGATATATTGCACAAAGAATTTTGGAACAAAACGGTTATGATACTCTCAATCTAAGCGGTGGTTATCGGCTTTACAAGGCAGCAGAAACCGATGCAAATCAAGAAGGAGCAATCTGCCAGAAATGCCTTCCATGCGGCAAAAAAGGCTAATATAAAAAAGACAGTTTCTTTCGAAACTGTCTTTTGTTTAATCTTAGTATTTCATTTCAGTCATTCTTACATAGCCGTCATATCTGTCTTTAGCATCTTTTTCTGCTTTAACAAATAACTGTTCAGCTACTTCTGGGAATTGTTGTTTTAATGAAGAATATCTTACTTCTCCTTCAAGGAATTCTCTGAATGAAGCAGATGGAGTTTTAGAATCTAATGCAAATGGATTCTTACCTTCTTCTTTAAGAAGAGGATTGAATCTGTATAAATGCCAGTATCCAGCATCAACAGCCTTCTTTTCTCTCTCTACAGTCTTGCCCATTCCTGCTTTAATTCCGTGGTTAATACATGGAGCATAAGCAATGATTATTGATGGTCCATCATAGCTTTCAGCTTCTCTTAATGCTTTTAAGAATTGGTTCTTGTCAGCACCTATAGCAACTTGAGCTACATATACATAGCCATAAGTTGAAGCTATCATACCAAGATCTTTCTTCTTAACTCTCTTTCCTGAAGCTGCAAATTTAGCAATTGATGCAGTTGGTGTTGATTTTGAAGATTGACCGCCTGTATTTGAGTAAACTTCTGTATCAAGTACAAGTATATTCACATCTTCACCTGATGCCAATACGTGGTCTAATCCGCCGTATCCGATATCATAAGCCCAGCCGTCTCCACCGATTATCCATTGAGATTTTTTAACAAGGTAATCTTTCTTTTCAAATATATTCTTAACATCAGCTGCACATTCTGAACATGGAGTGAAGCTTCCTAATGCAACAAGAACTTTTTCAGATGCTGCTCTTGATAATTCACCATTATTCTTTGTAGCAACCCATTCATTAAATGCGTCTTTTAATCCTTGAGGAATTTCTTTTTCCATTAAGTTTTCAATTGACATTTGGATTGAATCTCTCATTTGTTTTACAGCAACTGCCATACCTAAACCATATTCAGCATTGTCTTCAAACAATGAGTTAGCCCATGATGGACCTCTTCCGTTACAATCTTTTGTATATGGAGTTGCAGGTGCTGAAGCTCCCCAGATAGATGAACATCCAGTAGCATTAGCTATCATCATTCTGTCACCAAATAACTGAGTTATAGTCTTAACGTAAGCTGTTTCACCACAACCTGCGCAAGCGCCTGAGAACTCAAAGTATGGTTTGCAGAACTGGCTTCCCTTAACTGAGTTTTTATCCATTAAATTATCTTTTATAGTTACTTCTTCAGTAGTAAATTTCCAGTTTGGAACTCCTGCTGTAACTTCCTCAGCGATTGGAGTCATAATAAGGGCTTTTTCACCTTTTTTGCCTGGGCATATATCTGCACAGTTTCCGCAACCTGTACAATCTAATGGGCTTATTGCTATTCTATATTCTAATCCTTCTAAGCCTTTGCCTATTGCTTTAAGAGTGTCATATGATTCTGGAGCATTAGCTTTTTCTTCTTCATTTAATAATGTTGGTCTAATAACAGCATGAGGACATACAAATGCACATTGGTTACATTGAATACAATTTTCTGGTATCCATTTTGGAACCTCAACTGCAATTCCTCTCTTTTCATAAGCAGCTGTTCCTGCTGGGAATGTACCATCTTCTATTCCAACAAATGTGCTTACAGGAAGGCTGTCTCCTTCTTGTCTGTTCATAACATCAACAACATTTTTAATGAAATCTGGTTTTTCTGATTCTGTAAATGGTACAGCTAATCCGCTGTTTCCTTTAACATCATCTGTAGCATTTTTCCAGCTTTCAGGAACTGTTACTTTCACTATCTCAGAAATACCTTTTTGTACTGCTGCTTGGTTCATGTTAACTATTGTATCACCTTTTTTACCATAAGATTTTACAATAGCAGCATTTAAATATTCAACAGCATCATCCAAAGGAACAACATTTGATAATTTAAAGAATGCAGATTGGATAATCATGTTAGTTCTGTTTCCAAGTCCGATTTCCTGAGCTAATTTAGTAGCATTGATTGTATAGAAGTTAATTTCTTTTTCTGCCAAATATTTTTTATATTTTGCAGGTAAATTAGCATCTAATTCTTCTTGTGTCCAAAGAGTATTTAATAAGAATGTGCCTCCTTTTTTAAGTCCTGTCAATACATCATATTTATCAACATATGATTGTTGTGACAATGATACAAAGTCAGCTTCATCTATTAAATAAGTTGATCTGATAGGAGATTTACCGAATCTCAAGTGAGATACTGTAACACCGCCTGATTTTTTAGAGTCATATGAGAAATATCCTTGAGCATACATATTTGTATGGTCACCGATAATTTTTATAGCATCTTTATTTGCTCCAACTGTACCGTCTGAACCTAGACCCCAGAATTTGCATCTGATTGTTCCAGGAGCTGATGTATTGATAATTTCAGGTGTTTCTAAAGATGTAAATGTAACATCATCTACGATACCGATTGTAAATGCGTTCTTTGGTTCTTCTTTTTTCAAGTTATTGTAAACAGCAAATATCTGAGCAGGAGTAGTGTCTTTTGAACCAAGACCATATCTTCCGCCAACTATTACTGGCTGTTCTTCTTTTCCGTAGAATAATGATTTAACATCTAAGTACAATGGGTCTCCAATTGCACCTGGCTCTTTGCATCTGTCAAGAACTGCAATTTTTTTAACTGTCTTTGGCATAACGTCAAAGAAATATTTTGATGAGAAAGGTCTGTATAAATGAACTATTACTAAACCAACTTTTTCTCCCTTTGCATTTAAGTAATCAATTACTTCTTCAGCTGTTTCAGTAACTGAGCCCATTGCAACTATTATATTTTCAGCATCAGGCGCTCCGTAATAGTTAAATGGCTTATATTCTCTTCCTGTTATTTTTTCAATTTCCTTCATGTAGTCAGAAACTATTGCAGGAACTGCTTCATAATATTTGTTTGAAGCTTCTCTAGCTTGGAAGAATATATCTGGGTTTTGTGCTGTTCCTCTTGTTACAGGGTGCTCTGGATTAAGTGCTCTAGCTCTGAATTCATTAACAGCATCCATATCAATTAATTTAGCAAACTCACTATAATCAATTGTTTCAATTTTTTGAACCTCATGAGATGTTCTGAAACCATCAAAGAAATGTACGAAAGGAACTCTTGCTTTAAGAGTAGCTAAGTGTGCAACACCTGCTAAATCCATGGCTTCCTGAACACTGCTAGATGCTAGTAATGCAAATCCTGTTTGTCTAGCTGACATAACGTCAGAATGGTCACCGAAAATTGATAAGGCATGTCCAGCAATAGCTCTTGCAGAAACGTGGAATACAGCTGGCAATAATTCACCTGCTATTTTATACATATTAGGAATCATTAACAATAATCCTTGTGAAGCTGTATAAGTAGTAGTTAAAGCACCTGCTTGCAATGAACCGTGAACAGCTCCTGCAGCACCACCTTCTGATTGCATTTCAACAACTTTAACAGTTTGTCCGAAAATGTTCTTCTGTCCATGAGCCGCCCAATCATCAGCGAGTTCGGCCATAGTAGATGAAGGTGTTATTGGAAATATTGCAGCAACATCTGTAAAGGCATATGAGACATATTTTCCGTCCATAGTTTTCATAACTTTTGACATTTATATATCCTCCTATATAATAATTAATAATTAATAAAGTGTAACCTTTTTAATAATATTGTCAAACAAAGCAATTATGCAATACATTTTAATGAGCATAATTCACCCCGTCATAATAATATCAATCACCATAAATTATATCCCAAAGCAAAAATAAATGCAACTATAAAAATTGCATAATTTTGTGATAATATTAAATAAACAAATTAATTAAGCCATACCTGTTTTTTCTTATAATTCAAAGAAATATTAAATCCATACAAATAGATTACTTGCTATTTTTAGAAATGAATTATTCTTATTTTTGCAAGTTTAATTATAAAGACTTCAAAATTATTACTACCTAGTAAGATTTCGAAATCTTTTGTTATACGTATCTAGAGGATTATATCCAAGAAGCTTCTGTCTGTAATTCTTAGCTGCGACTTCTATAATGGCAGAAATATTCCTTCCCGGTCTTACAGGAATTACAACTGTCGGAACCTTTATCCCCAATATTTCAGTGTAATCTTCATCAATACCAATTCTGTCATATTCCTTATTTTCATCCCACTCTTCCAATTCTATTACAATTTCCACAAACTGTTCAATTCTTATGGAACCAACACCAAACAGGTGTTTTATGTCTAGTATTCCAATTCCCCTTATCTCCATTAAGTGTTGCGTAAGCTCAGGACATGTTGCCTTTAAACCATTGTCAACCTTTTTGATAATAACGGCATCATCTGCAACAAGTCGGTGTCCTCTGTTAATGAGTTCCAAAGATGTTTCGCTTTTACCTATACCGCTCTTCCCTTTTATTAAAACTCCTACCCCAAAAACTTCAAGGCATACCCCATGAAGAGTTGTTTCCTCTGCTAATTCTTCTTCTAGGAAGTTTATAAGGACATTGACTAGCTTATCGGTTTTTTGACTTGAAACAAACACAGGTCTCTTATATTTTTTGGCATAATGAATCAAGTCCTCATCAATTGCCATTTCATTTGCTACAATGAGAGCAGGTATCGGAAAGCTGAAATATTTGTCCAATCTTTGCCTTTTTACATCTTCATCCAAAGTTTTCAAATAAAAGGTTTCTGCCTTGCCCATTACTTGTACTCTTTCAAATGAAAACCAGTCAAAATAGCCTGCTATTTGAAGACCAGGTCTTATTATTTCTGGAGTATAAATTCTGGACTGAACATCATCCGGATAGTATACAGGCTCTAAATCTATATAACTCACTAAATCTTCAATTTTTACATATTGCATGTTAGTACCTTCCCTCTATTCAACGTACTGTTCATTGTTCATTCATTTTATTTTCATTTTTCGTTCGCTTATAAAAATAATTATATACCGATTCTGCGGCTTTAATGTTCATGCCTTCAACAGCAGAAAGCTCCTCGATACTTTTTGTTTTAATGCTATCAACTGAGCCAAATTCCTTCAATAAATTGATTTTCCTTTTCTCACCCACATTTTCTATATTGTCAAGCTCTGATTTAAACAGTGTCTTATCTCTTAAATTGCGATGATACTCTATGGCAAACCTATGCGCTTCTTCTTGAATTCTGTAAATCAATCTGTATACTTTGTTGTCTTTACTGAATTCTATTTCATTATTTTGATATATCAAGCCCCTGGTAGTATGCTTGTCATCCTTTATCATTCCACAAACAGGAATATTTAATCCATAATTGTGAATAACCTCTTCAGCGATGTTTGTTTGTCCCTTGCCTCCGTCAATTAGTATCAAGTCAGGCATTTTATTGAAGCCTTTCATATCACCCTGCCCAAGTCCACGATTAATACGTCTTTCGAGAACTTCCTCCATACTTTTGTAATCATTAGGGCCTTTTACAGTTTTTATTCTAAACCGTCTGTAATTGCTTTTGCTTGGAATACCTCTTTCAAAAACAACCATTGAACCAACTGACTCCACTCCTTGAATATTCGAAATATCATATGCCTCTATCCTCATTGGTGTATCGTCAAGTTGTAATAAATCTTTTAATTCCTCAACTGCTTGCATGCTTTCATCAAGGTTTTTCTTAATTCTTTGGCTGCCTTTTTCTAAAATTTCCAAAGCATTCTTTTTAATCATTTTAATAAGCATGCTCTTATCACCTTTAGCAGGCACCTTTATTGAAACTTTATTACCTCTTTTTTCACTCAGAAGCTTTTCAAATACCTCCATATCCTCAACTTCGGTTTCTATATATATTTCCTTGGGAATATATACAGTGCCTGTATAAAATTGAGATATAAATGAACTGATTATTTCTTCCCTTGATTCATTTTCTATATTTGTTAGGAGATAATGCTCCCTGCCTATTATTTTACCGTTTCTAATAAAGAAAATCTGAATGCATGCTTCCTCTATACCTAATGCGCTTCCAATAACATCTTGATCCATATTAGAGTTTGCAGATACAATTTTTTGTTTTTCAGAAATCATTTCAATCGCTTTTATTTGATCTCTGTATTTTGCCGCTGCTTCAAAATCTAAATTTTGAGATGCGGATTGCATATTTTCAGTCAGTGTTTTAACGAGAGCTTCCTCACCACTTGCCAAAAAGCTTATTGCCATGTCTACTTCTTTTTTATAATCCTTAAATTCGACATTTCCCATGCATGGAGCAGTGCATCTCCCTATATGATAATTCAAGCATGGTCTTTGATTTTTTTTAGTTCCATCTAGCTTTAAGGAACATTTTCTCAGTTTATATAGACTTCCAATAATATCAATTATTTCGTTGACAGCATAGGCACTTGGATATGGTCCAAAATACTTTGCCCCATCTTTTTTTACTTCTCTTACCTTAAAAATTCTAGGATATTTTTCTTGAACTGAAATTTTTATATACGGGTACTGCTTGTCATCTCTTAAGATAGTATTATATTTGGGCCAATACTTTTTAATTAAGTTAGCTTCAAGTATCAGTGCTTCGACTTCATTATCTACTATTATATATTCAAATTCAGCAATATTTCTAATCATAGCCTCTATTTTAGGCGAGTGATTCTTTGACTGAAAATATTGTTTGACTCTTCTTTTTAAATTTTTTGCCTTTCCTACATAGATGATTTCTCCAAATTGATTCTTCATTTGGTATACACCGGGATTATCAGGCACTTTTTTTAATTCTTCCTGTATATCAAACATAGTTGCTCCCTATAATTTATGCAATGCTAGCATATAATGCATGATATTATTATACCACGTTTACCTTAATATTAACATAATATTGAAATTAAATTTTCATTAATTATATACTAACAATAATGAAAAATTTTCTATTTAATGACATTATTTTATAGTATAATATATAAAACAAAACTTAAAGGGGGCAAATATGATAAACTGCCAGCGCATGCTGAACACCTTCATGCAATATGTAAAAATAGACAGCGAAACTAAAAATGAGAAGGCCATAGGCGAAAGAATTATTCAAGATTTAAAAGAATTAGGCTATGATGCTTATACAGATGAAGCAGGAAAAAAATTAAACTCTAACGGAAACAATATTTATTGTTTTATTCCTGGAACAAATAGTAGTGAAACCATGCTTTTCAGCGCTCACATGGATACTGTAACACCTGGTATCGGAATTGAACCATACATAGACGGTGAATATATAAAGAGCAAGGGTGACACCATACTTGGCGGAGATGATAAGGCCGGTGTTGTTGCAATATTAGAAGCTTTAAGAACAATAAAAGAAAATAATCTTCCACACAGACCTATAGAGATAGTCTTTTCTATCTGCGAAGAAGGTGGCGTTAACGGAGTTAAGGAAGTTGAATTTTCTAGACTGCAAGCAAAAAAAGGAATAGTACTGGATAGTGGTGGTGGTCCAAACCACATTATTACTGAAGCACCCGGACAGACAAGAATATTTGCATCTGTTATAGGCAAGGCATCTCATGCAGGAGCAAGCCCTGAGTCAGGTGTAAGTGCAATACTGGTTGCCGCTGAAGCACTAAATAACATGAAACTTTTAAGAATAGATTCTGAAACAACTGCAAATATCGGCACATTTAATGCAGTAGGTCCTACTAACATAGTATCACCTTTAGCCGAGATTGTTGCAGAAGCAAGAAGCCGTTCAGTTGAAAAATTGAATAAACAAACTGAACACATGATAGATTGTTTAAAAAAAGCATGTGAAAAACATGGAGCAAATCTGCAATATCATATTGAAAATTGTTATTATTCTTATGAATTAGATCCAGAAGACGAGCATATAAAGGCAATTTCAGATGTTTGCGAAGGTCTGGGACTTGAGGTTGTAAAGCTCCCATCAGGAGGAGGCAGCGATGCCAATATATATAATTCAAACGGTATAAGGGCTGTAAACATCGGTGCAGGCATGGAGAAGGCTCACACCACAGATGAAAGACTTAATATCGAAGAATTTACAAATGCCACAAAAGTTGTGCTGAAATTAATGACAATGTAATAAAATTAATGGCTATAGTAGGAAAGTTTTATTTTTCTACTATAGCCATTTAACACAATGAAGCGTTTTTATTGCCTTGGATTTTTAATTATAAGTTAAATATTATAGTAATAAATATTTTTAACCATATCAGGACGTATCTCCCAGATATTTGCTTGGGTAGTATATTTATTCCAATTATCAATATCAAAAATCCTATACCAGCTTTCCATAACTATCTTTTTTTCCATAGGATAAAAGTTTGAATATTTCCCTTCAATGAACGAAGTTGTTTCTTCTAAACCCAGCTTTCGCATTCTTTCAGCATAAAGCTCCGCATCATTCTTATTTTTAGGTATATACCAATGATTCAATACATGATCCCACTTGTTGCCATCAAAATAAATGACTTCAGAACTGTCAACTTCAAGTTCATATGCTATGGTGTTTTCTATGGGACTGAGCATTCCTTCCAAGCTTACTGAGCACCATATTGGGAATTCAACACCCTCAGGCACTAAAATCTTTCTTTCAGCCGCATGTACAAACCATTTATAAAGGTTTATGTAGAATGGAGCTATATCCCTGAACTGCTCCTCAATATATTGTCTTTTAACTCTATAAACACCATTATTTTTCAAGTCATCCAAACTTTTTACATTCTGCCTTGTCCAAATAGTGCTTTTCATTACTTATTCTTCCTTTACCATCTTAATTGTGTTATAGAATAAGAAAAACATTATAAATATGAATGGGAATACTGCTATTATAGCAATTGTCTGTATCGCATCCAAGCCTCCCATAAAAATCAATATAGCTGAGCAAACTGCCATCGCAACTCCCCATAGTATTTTCAGACTTATTCTAGGAGAATCATCACCTCCGCTGGAAAGCATACCTAATACAATTGTTGCTGAATCCGCTGAAACTACGAAGAAAGTAAAAACAACAAACAGAATAACAGGAGTGATAATCGTAGCCATAGGGAACTGGCTTAGTAGCACAAAAATACCATTTCCAACTTCTGCACTTATTGCATTTTCGATAATTCCTTTTGTAGCCGGATTCATTTCTATACTTAATGCTGTTGAACCTAATATACTAAAGAAAATAATATCAAATATTGTAGGTGCTATAATGGAAGCTATAACAAATTCTTTAATAGTCCTGCCTTTAGAAATCTTTGCAATAAACATAGCAACAAATGGTGCCCATGAAATCCACCATGCCCAGTAGAATACAGTCCAACCATCTAACCATCCCGTATTTGCTACAGGATCTGTCCACAAGCTCATAGAAACAAAATTTTGAATGTATATTCCAACACTGTTAACCATATTATCCAAAATATATCTTGTTGGTCCAAGAACAAATATGAACACTAATAATCCAATACATGCAATCATACTTACATTAGATCCAACTTTTATACCCTTATCAATTGGTAAACACGCAGATGCAAGGTAAGTTGCTGTAACAATTATTAAAATGATAACAATTACCGTGTTGGTTATTTCGATTCCATAATTAAATGAAATTCCGGCACCTAACTGCATAACCCCCATACCTAATGATACACATGTTCCGAAGAATGTTATGCACAATGTAAACACATCAATGAATTTCCCTATTGGACCGTAAATTTTATCACCTAATAGAGGATAAAAACATGAGCTTACTAGAGCAGGCATTCCTTTTTTAAATATAACCAAGCCCAAAGGTATTCCAAGCATTACATATATTGACCATGGTGTAATTCCCCAATGTAGGAAAGAAACTGCCATTGACCACTCTGCTGCCTGAACACTTCCTTGGATACCTGCATAAGAAGGTCCATACAGATAATGATAGATTGGCTCTCCAACTGACCAGTAAACAAGACCTACACCCATACCAGCTCCAAATAACATAGAGAACCATGAGAAATTGGAGTATTCCGGCACATCCGTATCTTTTCCGAATCTTATTTTCCCGTATTTACTGAATGCAATATAAAAGCAAAAGATTACAAAGGAAAAGGATCCAGCTAAATACGTCCATTTCCAGTTGGAAAGTATAGATGCATTAATTGAATTCATAGTTGTATTCAACGACTCCATATCTATGAATCCCCAAAGAATAAAACCAAAACAGATTATCGCAGCAATAATGAATACCATAGAATCTAAATGCCCGAAAATTCCCCAATTATGTGTAATCTCTAATCGGTCTCTCGGAACAAATTTTTGTTTATTTCCGACTTTATTCACGCTATTAATCTCCCTTATCATTTTTTTAGTTTACTATAAATCTAAATAATACTTTCATAGACCTAAACTATATTTTAACCTTGTAAACCTTTTGCTCTTGAATATCGTCAGTCAATGCATCTAAAGCTACCCCTACGCGATGATATCTAAGCTTCCACTGAGTTTCCCATGACGTTCCAGGGTCTCCAAGTGGATATGGAATTGATATAGTAGGAACTATTTTGTTAGATCCCACGGTTGTTGCTACGGGTACTAAGTTACACAATTGTACTACAGGTATACCTGCTCTTTCTATTTCTTTAACCATCGTTGCACCGCAACGTGTACAGGTGCCTCAGGTTGATGTCATTATAACTCCGTCAACTTTATCTTCTTTTAATTTTATGATTATTTCTTTTGCCATTCTTGCGGCCTCAGCTTGCGTAGTTCCTGTTCCTACTGTACTGTAAAAATAGTTATGAAGCTTTCCGAATTTACCTTCCTTTAAATAGGCCTTCATTGCATCTATTGGCATAATTACATTTGGATCAGCATCAGCTGCTGCTGGATCAAAGCCTGCGTGAATAGTTTTATAAACACCTGATTCAAGCTTATCCACATTTGATATGTCATATCTTCCCCATCTTGTTGCAGATGCAGATTGAATTCTGTCTGGATTATTGACAGGCACAATTCCTCCTGTTGTCATAATAGCAATATTTGCTTTTGACAAATCAGATATTGGTGTTGCTACAGGCACTCTATCCTGTTTTGGAATAGGAAGTTCTGATTCAAAAGGAAGTCCGTGTAATTTTTTTACAAGCATTTCCACACCGCGCTCTGCTCCAGTTTTCCCCGATTCTAACCATACTTGTGCTCTTATACCTCTTGAGAAAAAGTTTTCCTCATCAGCAGAACCTGTTTTTTCATCATTTAATAATTTATTTGCAAAATTAGCTATAACTTTTACATCATCTTTTAACTTAGCAGCTGACTTTCCTCCCTTGAATATATACATATCCTTTTTAAACATATCCACTCCTGGATTTTCTTCATTCATGGAAGTAAGTACCGGAACATTAAATTTTTCCTTAACTGCCTTACATATATTACCACAGGCTACGCCATATCTTCCAGCCTGAAAAGCCGGACCTGCAATAAAAATATCAAATTCCTTGTCTTCCAGAAACTTTAATATTTCTTTTACTGCGTCCTCTGTATTGCTCCCCATGTAGTTATCACCGCATATGATAGTATGTGTAACTTCAGCATTAAGCATTGAATTCAATGCTAATGCAGGTCCTACAACTCCTTCTCTAATCTCAGGTTTATAGTCAGCTGTGTCTTCTCCACCAATTCCTGCAAAAAATTGATTTATGTAATGGATTGCTTTTTTCATTTTTACACCTCCTAAAATTCCTTCATAGTCTTCGTTGACCATCCTGCAATCATATCACCGCAGAACATTGCATTATTCTCCATTATTATAGATCCGTCTTCTCTTACTGAAGGTCCAAGTATTTCATCATAAGACCATCCTCCAGAAAGACCATCTCTTGCTAATGCTTGCAATTCACCTATTACTTTATCTGCTGGAGGAAGTTCGATAAGCTGAGAAACATTTCCAGTAGATACCAATGCATTTGCTTTTACGTCAAGAGTCACTAAAGGCTGTGAAGCACCATCTCTTCCTGTACATTCATTACTAATTCCAACTGTTTTTACTCCCACATCCTCCAATGCTGCCAAGCATAGAATATAATCTGCATCGGGATTTCCATATCCCTCTTCAGTAACTATTGCTCCATCTGCACCTAATGATTTGGCCATTTGCGCTACAAATACAGCAGATCTCTTCTTTTGCTCTAAAGAAACATTGAGGTTTGACATGATAACACCAAGGAAATTAATACTCTTTCCGTGTTCCTTATAAAGCTCTTTTATTGTAGGAAAATTCTGAAAATCATATGTCGCCCACTTTGACGAAGAAGGCATAAAGCTTCCGGAAATTAATGCTCCGTCTAAAACTTCATTTGGATTCATAAATGATGGTACATACTTATTCATATCCCATCCATAAACCAAATCATTATAGCCTAGCTCTTCCATTTGCGACTGTGGCTGCATAACTAACACAACTGAAGGAAGTTTATTTACATTTTCATCTCTCTTTGTGACAGGTTCAAGCTCATATGTCTCAATTACTTCAGGTTCCATATTTTTTACGGTTGCGCCAAGATATTCTGCAAATTTGTGAGATGCCATCCTTATTGCAGTATTCTTCTTTTGTTGTTCAAATCTTTCAAACTCTTCATCTGTATCAGCAACTATGCAAATATTTATAAGTTGTGAGAACAATGTATATTTTGCACCATCCCCACCCATATCTATTAAGCCGTCTCCAAAGCTTCCATAGTGCATTCCAACACCTAAAATATTGCAACCCTTAAGAGCATGAACCCTACCGCTACCAGCCATTTCAAGCTCTCCAGTAACCCCCGGGAATACAGCTCTCCCATCAGGTCTAATTCTAGGCTCTACTGCCTCTTTAACCGGCACTATGCGTGTATTTTCACCAGGCTTTGCAATAATAATGTCCACTTCAGTAATATGCTCATCTTCTTTGATGAACGCTATTGCCTCTTCCTTGTTGATAGATAGAATTCCACTATCATACATAGTCATTTCTCCAAAGATAACATCTTTAACAAGGAAATTACCAATTTCTAATTTCATCTTCCTTCCTCCTTTTTTTATAACATTGATTATTTCGTTATTTATTTAACAGTCATAATCAAGATTATATTTGTTATTTTTTATACTATCA
>JAQSYS010000044.1 GCA_029256005.1 Sedimentibacter sp. | reverse complement strand
TGCTTAGGTGACAGCTTAACATATGGTTTTGGTGCAAGGAGATCTTTGGTATGGACTAAAATCGCACAAGATAAATTAGGAATGGAAATAATTAACGAAGGAATCTGCGGTGATACAACAAGCGGAATGATGGGAAGGTTTTATAATGCAGTCTATGCTAAAAGTCCTGCAGCTGTACTCATAATGGGAGGAGTCAATGATTTCATTGTGGGAGCTGACATGGGAATAGTAAAATCAAATATTATGTCAATGGCTCATCAAGCAGTTGCAAAATATATCGACCCTATAATAGGTATACCGACTAAAATAGATGCTGAAAAAGTAAGGAATGATTGGGCTGAGTTTGCGGATTTCAACAAGGTTGCTGAAGAGCTTGCAGAGTATCGTGAGTGGATAAAAAAGTTTTGTAATACATTTAACTTTAAATACATTGATTTTTATTCGGAATTTGAAAATAAAGCCGGAGCAGAAGCAAGAAATTTATATGTAGATGGGCTACATTTCAATGAAGAAGGAAATCAAATAATGGCAGAAATATTTGTGACAGCAATTAATTCATATAAAAAATAATCTTAGGCGGACGTCAATGTCCGCCTTTTATGAATTTGTATTTGATTTGTTATTTAAAATTTTCAACCATAATTATGCTTGCAATATTAGTAACATATTTGAAATTCTTAATTTTCTCAAGTGCTGCATCAATATTTTTTCTTTCAACTTCATGAGTAATAAATACTAAGGGTGCTGTATCATTTCCGTTTTTTTGTCTTTGAACAACAGAAGCAAGACTTATGTTGTTTTCTCCGAAAATATTGGCAATTTTTCCTAAAACACCAGGCTTATCAATAACTTCAAATCTTATATAATATGGCTTGTACGCTTTGTTTACAATCTTGATGCTATTGTTTGAACTTTGTTCTTCAATCTTACAGTTTTTAATAATTGATATAATATCTCCAAGTACCGCGCTTCCTGTAGGAAGTGAACCGGCGCCTCTTCCGTAAAACATCAATTCACCAACAGCATTTCCTCTTAAAAACACAGCATTAAATTCATTTTTAACTGTTGAAAGGGGATGGTCTTGAGGAACAAAAGCAGGATGCACACTAAGCTCAATTTCATTATTCTTTTTTATTGCAGAAGCCAATAGCTTGATATTGTAGCCTAACTCCTTAGCATATTTTATATCTTCTTTTGATATTTTTGTAATGCCTTCTTTTGGAATATCCTTTATATTTATTCTTTGTCCAAATGCTACTGTTGCTAAAATAGATATTTTATATGCCGCATCATCACCTTCTACATCAGATGAAGGATCCGCTTCTGCAAATCCAAGGCGCTGTGCTTCCTTAACTGCATAATCATATTCTAAACCACAATCAGTCATCTGAGTTAAAATGTAGTTTGTAGTACCATTAATTATACCAATAATTTGTTCAAAATCATTTGCTGCAAGATTTTCTGAAATCGTGTTTATAATTGGTATTCCTCCTGCTACGCTGGCTTCATACATGAGTTTTACTTTATTTTTAACAGCCAGTGACTCTAGCTCCTGACCATGTGTTGCAATAAGAGCCTTGTTTGCTGTAACAACATGTTTCTTATTGTTTAGTGCTGCTTTTATGTATTCATAAGCAGGATGGATTCCTCCTATTAGTTCTACAATGATATGCACATCTCTGTCATTTATTACTTCATATGCCTCAGAAGTATATACACCCGAGTCAAGATTAACGTTTCTTTTTTTATCCGGATTTTTAACCAGAACCTTGCTTATAATCAAACTTTTATTTATATTTTCAATTAATTTGGAATTATTAAATTCAATAATATTTATAAGTCCTGATGCAACCGTACCCATTCCTAATATTCCTAATTTGACTTCTTCCATTGCTAACCTCCTGTGTCTTTGCTTTACAAACGCGTGTGCTGAAAATAAATACTTAATTAATATAACACGAGTTATGAAGGAGTTCAATACAAAAATATAAATAGCACCCAATTTTCTTTTTAATTCGAAAATCGGGTGCTATTTATTTGGGTTTTCTAGTTCGAAGCCTGTTGGAATCACCTCATTCTTCACTTCTATATTCAACTGTTTAACTATTTCTTACAATTCTATTTTTCACTTGCCCATTCTTAACCTGCCATTTGAGCTTTCTTCTAAACTATCATAAGAAATACTCTAAATTTTCAATCTTAATGCAGTGAACTTTTACAAATTACTTATAGATTTTTGGTTCTGTAAGATTTAGTTAACTTATGTTGTATCAATAATATACCCCTCAAAATTATTCTTAAACACTATAAATAAAAATAATTATAAATTATTTTGCAATGAGGAAATTAATGAAGAAAACGTTTGACGTCAATCTTCTTTGCTGGTATACTGAATAAAAATAAGTACTGATTTATAAAAGTCAGTGGCTTGTTGTAAATAAAATAAAAAAATGGAAGGAGTAAAGTCATGGGTAAATTTGTGGTAAGAGAAGTAAGTTCAGGTTATAAATTTGATTTGAAAGCAACAAACGGACAGGTTGTAGCAAGCTCAGAGGTTTACAAATCAAAGGCAGGATGCTTAAAGGGTTTGGAAAGTGTTCGAATGAATGCACCAGTTGCTAATTTGGAAAACCAAACTATTGAAGGCCACGATGTAGTTAAGAATCCTAAATTTGAAATTTATTTAGACAAAGCCGATGAATTCAGATTCCGTTTAAAAGCTAAAAATGGTGAAATTATTGCTACATCTGAGGGATATAAGACAATGGATAGCTGTAAAAATGGGGTTGAAAGTGTACGTAAAAACTCTGAAAATGCAGAAGTTGTAATGCCTCGACTGGCTACAGCACAATAAATTTTGTGGGACAATCCTTAATTTCTCAATGAGAATATTATAGATTGTCCTTTTTTATTTAGATTTAATCGGGTGATACGGCAAGAATCCATATCTTATTACGTGTGTAAAATATAAAAAAATTAACAGGAAAACATTTTTTATGTTTTCAATTTATTATTAGTATGATATAATAAATACAATATTTGACAAATTAAATGAATCGGCAAAATTTCCGAAAGGAAATGACGCAAAACTATAGGGTCTAATTCACGCAGTGATATGACAGCCAGCTGCTGTATCTAAAGTATTTACAGTTGTCTTGCTATGTGCAAGACTTTTTCTTATAGTTTATCATTATTACTCATAACTTTTTATATTTATTATAAAACAAAGGGGAACTATATGAATAAAGGGATTTTAGGAATCATTAAAACTTCACAGGAAAAAAACAGGGTATATGAGGATATTACAACAGGTTACTTCAATTCCAACAAATTCAGTAATGATTTAATCAATCTTGTTAAAGAAGACAAATACGGTAGCATTTCCATGATTATGTTTGCATTCGAGAATATGGATGTGATTAAACGGTATGTGGATTATGAAATCAGTATTCAAATTTTTGTTGAATTGCATAAAGCAGCAGCAGAATTTTTTGACATGGGTACTATTTATACAGTTTATGAAAATAAATTTGCAATTGTTTTGCCGGATATTAAGATATTTGATGCAAATAATCTCGCAAAGGAGTTTATTTTAAAAACTAAGGATTTAATATATATTGGAAATCTACCCATTTCAATTGTTGTTAAGGCAGGCATAGTCAATTATCCAAGTCATAGTTCCGAAGCAGGTGTTCTCATTAAAATGCTTGATAAATCATTAGACCAAGCAAGCAAAATACAGAATAGCATACAAATTTACAACAATATTATGGATAAAGAACAAGAGATATATTTTAGTGATCTTGTGTCACTTTGTGATGCGTTAAAAAATAATATGTTTTCATTGGCTTTTCAGCCAATAATTGATATACAGAAAAACAAAATTTCAGGTGCAGAAGCTTTATTGAGATGGAATATTCAGAACAATAGTTATATGACAGTGTCAGAATTGATTAAAAGAGCAGAAGATGCCGGATTCATTAATGAGATAACCAGATGGTTGTTTAGAAGTGTGACGGATCAGTTGAAAGAATGGAAGGAAAAAGGTATTGAAATACCAGTTTCTATGAATCTTTCATCAAAGGATCTAGCTGATGAATCGTTTATAAATTATGTTAAAAGCTATATTGAGGATACTAAACTAAATCCTAAATATATTGAGTTTGAATTGACTGAAAGGTCAATTATTGATGATGTGAAATTAGTGACGGGGCATTTGAAAAAACTAAAAAGCGCAGGTGTTAAATTATCACTTGATGACTTTGGCGCTGGTTTTAATTCAATAAAAAATCTAATGGATTTTGCAGGTAAATTTGATTTTCTTAAAATTGATAAATCCTTTATTGATAAAATTTTAAAGGATGAAAAGTTAATTATTGTTGATTGCATTATTAAAGCTGCTCACCGATTGGGTATGAGGGTCATTGCTGAGGGAGTAGAGATTAATGAGCAAGTTGAAATACTAAAAACAGTGGATTGTGACATGATACAGGGGTTTTATTTCAGCAAGCCACTGACTGCCTTAGAATTTGAAGAATATATATTAGATTTTACTGCTAAAGAACATTAAATATGTTTGTTAACCATGTTATGGATAGAATAAAAAAGCGTAAAAATTTCTTTCAGAATAAGAAATATTGCGCTTTTATTTGTTTTTGTCAAAATTACAAGTAATATGTTGATTTTTCAAATCTAATGGAATAAAATTAATTCATGAAGATTTGAAAATACTAAAGGGTAGTCATGTATAGCAGTTAATTATTGCTAAACTAATTATGTGATCAAAATTTTAAATAAGGGGATGAAGTAATGTTTGTAAAAATATTGGTAGCCGTAGATCCAGCAGAAATACTAAGTTAAACTAACTAATCTAAGATAATGGGTGGCTGGCAGCGATTTTACAAGACTCTTCATAGAAAACTATAAGATTTGTGTTGCGAATAAGAATAATGGAGGAAAATTTGAAAACTAAATTAACTGATTTATTAAATATTAAATATCCTATTTTACAAGGAGCCATGGCATGGGTATCTGAAGCAAACTTAGCGTCAGCTGTATCCAATTCAGGAGGAGCAGGAATTATAGCCACCGGCGGGAGAACAGTTTCTTGGACAAAAGAGCAGATCCATTTAGCTAAGTCATTAACTGATAAGCCTTTTGGGGTAAATATAGTGCTAATGGACAAAAATAAAGATGATATATTGGATTTAATATGCCATGAAAAGGTAGCATTTGTTACATTGGGAGCAGGAAATCCAGTTCCATATTTTGATATATTAAAAAAAGCAGGAATATTAGCGATACCAGTTGTGCCGAGTCTTAAACTAGCAAAGAGGGTAGAAGAAAATGGAGCAGATGCATTAATAATTGAAGGTATGGAAGCAGGCGGACATATAGGGAAATTAACTACATTAGCTTTAATGACTCAAGTTATCCCAGAAATAAAAATACCTGTTATTGCTGCAGGAGGGTTTTCTGAAGGAAGAGGTTTAGCGGCAGCACTGGTTATGGGTGCATCCGGGATACAAGTTGGTACAAGATTTTATGCATCAAAAGAGTGCACGGCTCATATTAATGCTAAGGATGCTATAATAAATGCGGGGGATACAGATACCGAAATAACAGGATATCTTAGAGGCCATGCAGTTAGAGGCTTGAAAAACAAGATGACAGAAAAGTATATCCAGTTAGAAAAAGATAATGCACCGTATGAACAGCTACATGATTTAATTGTTGGAACAAGCAAGAAAGCTCCTGTTGACGGAGATATAGAGTGGGGGTTAGTTCAGGCAGGTCAGAGTTTGTCGGTTATTAAATCAATTGAAAGTTGTGAACAAATAGTACTTGAAATGATTTTACAAGCAGAGAACGCTATTAAAAATGTAACAATGAAAAGCAATACTAATTAAGTATACTTTATGGAGGAAAAAAAATGATTCAATCACACATTGGGGAAATATCCGCACTTTTAACGGCGATATTTTGGACTATTACTGCCATAAGCTTTGAATTAGCAGGTAAAAAAATAGGCTCATTATCTGTTAATTACATAAGATTAATAATTGGTTTTATTTTAATAAGTATATTCACTACATTTACCAGAGGAATGTTTCTACCTCTTGATGCAGATTTAAAGACATGGGTATGGCTAAGTGTTTCAGGTCTTATAGGTTTTGTTATTGGGGATTTATTCTTATTCCAAGCATATCTCGAAATAGGTTCAAGAATATCTATGCTTATTATGGCTCTGGTTCCACCAATCACGGCTCTATTAGGTTTTATAACAATGAGAGAAATGTTATCTCTTTCTGATTTCATAGGAATGGTTATAACAATTTTAGGCATAGCAGTTGTAGTATTAGTGAAAAATCCTGAAAGTAATAATTTAAAATTTTCTCATTCAATGAAGGGTATATCTTATGCTTTTGTGGGTGCGATTGGACAATCATTAGGATTGATCTCCAGTAAGATAGGAATGGGCAACTACAACCCTTTTGCGGCTACACAAATACGAATAATATCTGGTATAATAGGTTTTACAGTAGTGTTTTTATTTTTAAATAGATGGGACAAGTTAAAAGAGGATATTAAAAATAGGGAAGCAACAAAGTATTTGGTGATAGGATCATTATTTGGTCCATTTTTAGGGGTGTCCTTCAGCCTTCTTGCTGTTCAGTACACAACAACAGGCGTATCTTCCACAATCACCTCCATAATTCCTGTACTTATTATTCCATTATCAATATTTGTTTTAAAAGAGAAGGTGTCCCCAAAGGAGATACTGGGAGCTATTATATCAGTTATAGGAGTTACTGTTCTTTTTGTGCTTTAGACAAATCATATGCTGCAAAGTTATAAAAGAATTGTTTTGTAACTCTGTCACTGAAATACTATTATAATCATGTATTATTAGTATAGATAAGAAAAGGAGGACAATATGATTTCTGTTTCTAAAGGTGCTGCTGAGAAATTTATTGAAAAAAGAGATAAATTCAAAAATTCTGAGAATGTAATGATAAGGGTTGTATTTGGAGGAAATGGCTGAGGCGGTCCAAGATTCAGCGTAACTCTGGATGAGTTCAAAGATGATAATGATACAGTTGTAGAATTAAATGGAATAAAGATTGTTTTTGAAACTAGATTTTCAAATATACTAAACGGATCAAAGATTGAATATACAGATTTCTGGTTAACCAGAGGTTTTTATTTAACTGGAAGTAGAATAGCTTCCTGTTGATGAGCAATAAAAATCCCCACATGTGGGGATTTTCTTATTTATATGATAATAATTGATTTTCAGACTGTATTATTTATTAACTACATTTATTGGATTTCCTTCTAAGAAACTAACCAGATTGTCTATTGTATAGTCCAAAAGGCGTTTTCTGGATTCTAAGGGTGCCCATGCAATGTGTGGTGTTATTATTATGTTTTTAGCAGTTAATAAAGGATTATTACTTTTAATTGGTTCTGTTGATACAACGTCACATGCAGCAGCTGCAACCTTTCCACTATTCAGGGCATCTCTTAAATCCTCTTCTGAAATTAATGGACCTCGAGAAGTATTGAGAATTATAACTCCATCCTTCATTTTAGAAATAGTTTCTTTATTGATAAAGCCTTGTGTTGATGGTGTAAGAGGACAATGAAGTGCAATTACATCAGATTCTTTAAACAAGGTTTCTAAATCAACATATTTGCAATTTTCATTTTCAAGTTCAGGATTTATATGATTAGCATTTGCTAAAACCTTCATACCTAAAGCCTGAGCAATTTGACCTGTATTTTGACCGATTCTACCATATCCTATAATACCCATGGTTTTGCCTTTAAGTTCTATCAAGGGATAGTTCCAGAAGCTCCAGTCTGCGCTGTTTGCCCAATCACCATTTTTAACTGCTCTGTTGTGCTCTCCTATGTGATGGCAAATCTCCAGCAAAAGTGCAATAGTGAATTGTCCTACTGCAGCTGTTCCATAGGTTGGGATGTTCGAAACAATTATATTTTTTTCCTTTGCGGCATTTGTATCAACTATATTGTAGCCTGTGGCTAGTACACCTATATATTTTATGTGTTTGCATTTTTCAATTGTTTCTTTTGATATTGGAGCTTTATTGGTCAATACAATTTCTGCATTTCCTATTCTTTCGGCTGTAAGTTCTACCGGGGTTCTGTCGTAAACAACCGTATCACCTAATTCTTTTAATTTATCCCAAGACAAATCTCCGGGATTTGTAGTATATCCATCCAATACAACAATTTTCATAATTATCTCTCCAAATGTATTATTAATAAATAATATAACATTTAAAAAGGTATGACAAGAAAATTCTATTAATAATATCTCCTGACCAAGGGGTATTTTTAAATGTTAATATTTTCAGCAGGTGGAAATATCTTTGAGTTATGACATATATAGTGCTTTGACTTTTAAAAAGCAATATGTAAAAATTAAACTCATGTAAAGAGGACATTAAAAAAATGTTTTCGAATTATACATTTGAGGAGGACAAAATGATTAAAAAAAGATTATCATTAATATTATCAATAGTTATGATTGCTGTTTTAACAGTTCCTTATACAGTGTTTGGTTCTGATTATACAGAACATTGGGCTAAAGAAACTATACAGGAGTGGTTTGATAGCGAAAGAATCAAAGGATACGAGGATGGTTCATTTAAGCCTGAGAATTCTGTTACCAGAGCAGAATTTATGACTATGGTAAACAGCGCTTATGAATTTACTGAGTTAGCTGAAATTAATTTTTCTGATGCCGATAATGATGAATGGTATTATACCGAAGTTCAAAAGGCAGTAGAAGCAGGGTACATTGTCGGAGACAATGATGAAACAGTAAGACCTGCAGATGAAATAACCAGACAAGAGGTTGCTGCTGTTATTACCAGATTAAATGGACTGGAACAAAATACAGATGTTTCAATATTTGCTGATAAGGAAGATATAGCTGAATGGGCAGTTGGATATATTGGAGCCGTTGCAGAAGCAGGTTATATGATTGGTGATGATGACAAAAATTTCAAACCAGCAGATGATATCACAAGAGCTGAAGCTTTGGTTACATTGGACAGATCAATGAAAGACATGGTTGAATATGCAACAATTAATGAGCTTTCAACTGAAGGCGCGGAATTAGAGCAGTTATTTAATTCTGAAAAGACTACCTATAGCGCAATTGCTGCAGCTGAAACTACAGAGGTTACTATAGTAGCAGATGTTACAACAAATGCAGCAATTAATTTTGCTTCTAATGTTGCAGATTCATCTATTGATGTAACTACAGCAACAGCAACAGAAGGCGGAGTTGTTTATACAGCTAAGGTGGATTTATCAGATTCAGTTGATACAATCATAACAATGACAGTATCAGAAGATGGTTTAGAAGACAGAGTTTATACGATTACAATCAAAAAAGAAGCAATCGGAGAATCTGTTGGTGAAGAATTAGAGCAAGTTAATGAAGAAATAATTAATGAAGCAAAAACTGAATAATAAATAG
>JAQSYS010000043.1 GCA_029256005.1 Sedimentibacter sp. | reverse complement strand
TTAAATATTAAGGCGCTATAGCCAAGTGGTAAGGCACAGGTCTGCAACACCTAGATCTCCAGTTCAAATCTGGATGGCGCCTCCAAAAATTCCGCACCGTTAGCTCAGTTGGATAGAGTGTTCGGCTACGAACCGGAAGGTCGTGGGTTCGAATCCCTCACGGTGCACCAATTGTTTCGAAAGACAGTCGTTTCCTATTAAGGTAACGGCTATTTTTATTTTACATAGAACTTAAATCATAATAATTGCTTGATTAATATTAATATTGAATATTTCATCAAATAAGTTATAATTAATGTTATAACAATCATCTGTACTCTATTTTCAGAAACATTGAGATGAATTTTTATAAGTAAACTTATAAAATATGAAAGAAGGTCTATTATGGCAAAGAAAAAAACAATTTTAGATTTATACAAGATGAAAGAAAGTGGAGAAAAAATTGTATGGGTTACAGCATATGACTGTTGTTTTGCATCTTATGCAGAAAAAGCAGGTATGGATATGATTCTTGTCGGTGATTCAATGGGAATGATAGTTTATGGCTACCAAGGAACTACACCTGTCACGATGGATATGTGTATTAATCATTGTCAAGCTGTACGACGAGGAGCGCCAAATACTTATATTATTGGTGACATGCCCTTTGGATCATATCATGAAAGTGTTACAGATGCAGTTCACAATGCTGTTCGCTTTATCAAAGAAGCAGATGTAGACTGCATTAAGCTTGAAGGCGGCGTAGCTGTGGCAGATAAAATAAAAGCAATTTCACAAGCAGGTATAGTAGTTTTTGGCCATGTTGGGCTTACACCTCAAAGCTCAGCAGCTATGGGCGGTTTTAAAGCCCAGGGACGTACAACAGAAAGTGCACGTGCCGTCATAAAGGATGCTATTGCTGTTTATGAAGCTGGCGCACGAGCTGTATTGTTGGAAGGCGTTCCGGAAGAAGTATGTTCATTTGTTCATAAAATTTTGCCTATACCTGTATTTGGTATTGGTGCAGGCTCAGATACAGATGGACAGGTATTAGTGATTGGTGATGTTTTAGGAATGTATGAAGAATTTATCCCTAAGTTTGCAAAGAAATATGCAGATATTGCAGGAATTGCAACTCAAGGTTTTGCTCAATTTATCAAGGAAGTAAAAGAGGGAACTTTTCCGGCACCTGAACATAAATATAAAATATCAGAAAACCCTGAGGAATTTGAAACGTTATTTTTTGAGATTGAATCTGCGTTGAATAAATGATTTTTACAATTCGCGAGATGTTTTCTGTAAATTAGTTATTGCATATGAATATACAACATTAAATATATTGGAGGTAATTTTGAATAATACTAATATAAATGCCAAATTAAAAGGAAATATGGCTTTTGAAATGCAATTAAACGGGCACACTGTTATAACAGATGCTACACCAGAAAATGGTGGGAATGGTTATGGACCAAGTCCAAAGGCTTTACTTCTGGCAGGTCTCATTGGGTGCTCAGGAATTGATGTTATGATGATAACAAAAAAAATGAGACTTGATATAGAAGATGTGAATGTTGAAGTTGAAGCAGAAACAAGAGATGAAGATCCTAAAATATATAATTACATAAAGCTAATATATAAATTCAAAGGTAAAGATCTTCCATATAACAATCTTGAAAGAGCAGTAAAGCTTTCAATGGATAAATATTGTGGAGTAGCAGCAATGCTTAATAAAGCAGTGCCAATAACATATGAAATACAAATTGAAGAATAAATTTAAGGAGAAAAAATGAACTGGACAGAAGTATCCATTTACACAACTACAAACGGAATAGAAATAATTAACGGTGCACTAATGAAACTGGGAATAGATGATGCTGTAATTGAAGATTCAAGCGTATTTGAAGACTTTTTACATAATGAAACATTAAATTGGGACTATTATGATGAAGAACTTGCTAAAATGCAGAATTGTGAAAGTTGCATAAAGGTTTACTTGGCTGATAACAATCAAGGCAATTCGCTGCTGCAAGAAATATATAAATTTACAGATAGCTTGAAAAATGAAAATAAAGACATGGATTTAGGAAGACTTGAAATTGCTACAAAGATTTTAAATGATGAAGATTGGGCTAATAACTGGAAGCAGTATTTTAAGCCCTTCACTGTATCAGATAAAATAATTATTAAACCATCTTGGGAGGAGTTAGCTGAACCAACAGATGGTAAACTAATACTTGAAATTGACCCAGGAATGAGTTTTGGCACAGGACAGCACCACACTACAAGACTATGCATAGAACAAATTGTTAAGCACATAGAAGCAGGAATGGAAGTTCTGGATATGGGTTGTGGCAGTGGAATACTTTCAATAGCTTCGATGCTTCTTGGTGCTAAAAAAGTCACAGGTGTTGATATAGATGAAAATGCTGTTAGAATTGCCAAAGAAAATGCAGCATTAAATAATATTTATGAAGACAGATTTTCAGTTTATTACGGAGATGTGACTGTGGATAAAGATCTGCAGGAAAAAATAGGCTATAATAAATATGATATGATTGCAGTTAATATTATTGCACAGATAATTATGGGGATGAGCTTTACTTTTCCTAAGTTTTTGAAAAAGGGCGGTTTGGTTATTGCTTCAGGCGTCATAAAGAAATATGTTGATGATGTGGTTGGTAATTTCACAGCTCTCGGGTTTGAAATTTTAGAAATTAACGACAGCGAAGAATGGGTCAGCATAACAGCAAGACTAAAATAGTGAGGTTGAAATGTTCAGGTATTTTTGCGAGAATGAAAATATTGATAATAATGTGGTTTATGTAACAGGTGGTGATGCAAGGCACTTAAAAACAATTCTTAGAGCAGAGATTGGTGATTTTATTTCAGTTGTAACTGACAACAATGAGTTCAGCGCTGAAATAAAAGAAATAAATAAGGATGATATAGTTTGTGAAATTGTTGAAGAAATAAACAGAAACAACGAAGCAAGTATACATATAACTCTGTGTCAGGGTATTCCAAAGCTAACAAAAATGGAAACAATCATCCAACAGAATGTTGAACTGGGTGTTAAAAGCTTCATTCCTTTAATAACTGAAAGAACAGTCGTAAAACTCAATGACAAGGACAGAGAACAGAAAAAGCTTGATAGATGGAGAAAAATAGCAAAGGAATCTGCTAAGCAAAGTAAGCGTAATACAATCCCAACAGTCGAAGATATTATGACGGTTAAAGAACTGATAGAAAGACTCAAAAAGGAAGATGCTGAAATCATAGTTCCATATGAGCTTGAGGATATGAAACTATTAAAAGAGGTCTTATCCGAGGTAAAACAAAATTACTACATAGTAATTGGACCTGAAGGCGGATTTGACATCAAAGAAATAGAAATGTTAAAGGAAGCAGGTGCGCACATAGTTACATTAGGAAAAAGAATTTTGCGCACTGAAACTGCTGGAGTAGTGACTGTTGCAGTTGTTATGTACGCATGTGATGAAATGAATTGAGAGTCTTTAGCAAATTCTCAGAGTGATAAAAATAGGGTTTAATTTTGTCATTCTGAGGGTTTACTCGAAGAATCTTTTTTTATTTGCAATAAAAACGGAATTTTATCATTTTACTTTAAATAATTAGATGAAATTATAAAAGTATAACGTATTTATTATTAAATATGTTATATATTTATAATATAAAGAATTTATGTCATAAATTTTGTTTTTATAAGAAATTTTGCTAGAGACAAATATAAAATAATCAGTTATAATATTTTAAGGTTAATAAAAAGGAGGATATTTAATGAAAAAAATGCAATTAACAACCAAAATTTTTATAGGTTTGGCATTAGGTATTGTTTTAGGAATCATTCTTCAGCCAAATCCTGACATAGCTAACAACTATGTAAAACCAATTGGAACATTATTTTTAAATTTAATTAAACTTGTTATAGTGCCACTGGTATTCTCATCATTGGTAGTAGGAACTTGCAGTATGGATGACGTTAGAAAGCTTGGCAGAATTGGTGGTAAGACAATGGCTTACTATTTGTTTACAACAGCTTTTGCAGTAACTATTGGTTTGGTTTTAGCAAATGTAACAAATGTTGGTGGTGGATATACTATCCCTATTGATGCTAAAGCACCAGAAATTGCAGCAGCTCCTAACGTAATTGATACATTATTAAACATAATACCTGCAAATCCATTAAAGGCTCTTGTTGATGGAAACATGCTACAAGTTATTTCATTTGCATTAATTATTGGTGCAGGAATTATAGGTATTGGTGAAAAAGGAAAAAATCTTCAGGCATTCTTTGATTCATTTGCTGAAGTAATGTACAAAATAATAGCTGTTATTATGGAATTCGCTCCTATAGGTGTATTCGCACTTATAACTCCTGTTGTAGCTCAAAACGGACCATCAGTATTATTGCCACTATTAAAACTAATAATAGTAGTGTATGCAGGATGTGCTCTTCATGCAATATTAACATATTCATTAACTGTTTGGGGATTTGCTAAAGTAACTCCTATACAGTTCTTTAAAGGAATTGCTCCTGCAATGATATTTGCATATACAACTGCCTCAAGTTCAGCAACTCTTCCTATAAACATGAAGAGAACTGAAGAAAATTTAGGAGTTCCAAAATCAATCTGTAGCTTCACACTTCCATTAGGTGCAACTGTAAACATGGACGGAACTGCAATTTATCAAGGTATATGTGCATTCTTTATAGCTCAGATTTATGGTTTAGAATTATCATTAAGCGCTCAATTAACTATAATATTAACAGCAACATTGGCTTCAATAGGTACAGCAGGAGTTCCTGGAGCAGGTATGATAATGTTAGGAATGGTTCTGCAATCAGTTGGTCTACCAATAGAAGGTATTGCAATTATAGCTGGTGTTGACAGAATCCTTGACATGATGAGAACAATGATTAACATTACAGGTGACTCAGCTTGTTCAGTAATTGTTGCAGCAACAGAGGGTGAACTAAACAGATCAGTATTTGAAAAAACAGCTAAAGCTGCTAAATAACATTAATTGAATTAATTTAATAACAATGATATAATCGGAGCTGGTGACAGCTCCTTTTAATTTATCATGATGTGGATTACTGAAGTTTTACTGTCATCTGTAGATGGCAAAAATGATTTAATAAATAGATGAGGTACTATGAAAAAATTAGGAATTTACATTCACATACCATTTTGTAAACAAAAATGCAATTACTGTGATTTTTATTCAATTAAATGGGACGATGAATCAGAGAATAAATATATAGAAGCAGTTATAAGTGAAATAAATAGCTACAAGGATAAATTGTGTGGCAACTACATTGTAGACACTCTGTTTTTTGGTGGTGGTACACCAACAATAATTAAGCCTGAGAACTTAGGCAAGATAGTTGACAGCCTGAGAGGTGTAATTGAAATAGACAAATGCTCAGAAATAAGCATGGAAGCTAATCCAAACACCTTAACATCAGAAAATTTAAGAAAATATAAGAATATCGGAATTAATCGTCTAAGTATAGGTATACAGTCGTTAAATGATGAAATACTTAAAAAAATAGGAAGAATACATAATAGTACTGAAGCGCTTGAAGCAATTGACAGAGCAAAAAATATAGGCTTTGAAAACATAAATGCAGACATTATGTTTAATATTCCAGGACAGACAGGATATGACATTGATGAAGCCGTTACTAAGATAATTGAAAAGGGCGTTAAGCATATTTCCTTTTACTCTTTAAAACTGGAAAAAGGAACACCCATGTATTCTTTAGAGAAAAACAAGAAAATTATCATGCCTGACGAAGAGATTGAAAGAGAAATGTATTATGCTGGAAGAAATGTAATGGAAAAAAATAATTTATTCCAATATGAAATTTCCAATTTTGCAGTAAAGGGATTTGAGTGCAGACACAATCTAAAGTATTGGAATCAGGATGAATATATAGGATTAGGACCTTCAGCTCATTCATTTATGGATAATATAAGATACAGCAATCCTTCAGATTTGAAATTTTACTGTGATAACATCAACACAAGTAAATTTGAAAGAATTATACATGAACAGCTAGAAAAGAATGATTTAATGTTTGAATATATTATGCTTCGATTAAGGTTGACAGAAGGATTGAGCATTAATGAATTCAATAATAAGTTCTCTCAAGATTTCAAAGAAGTGTATAAAATGCAGATTAATTTTTTAGTGAAAAATGATTTGCTGGAAATAAACAGTGATTTTATCAGATTGACCAATAAGGGAATGGATATTTCTAACTATGTTATTGAAGAGTTTATGTAATTTCTTCATCTAGAGCAATACTATACATACATATGTAATGGTCATCCTGAGATGAAGTGAAGGAACTTAAGTTTTTAAACAAAAATATAAGATAAATCACCGTGTCATTTTGTGCGAAATGTAAATATATTTACAATTGATTTTAACTAAAATTTTAATTTTCTCTATTGACAAAATAAATGTAAAGTAGTAAATTATATATAGATTTAGCACTCAACCAAAGAGAGTGCTAACAAAGAGGTGAGGAAATGTCTTTGGATAAGAGAAAAGTAACAATATTAAAAGCAATTATCAACAGTTATATTGATAATGCAGAAGCAGTAGGCTCAAGGACAATTTCAAAAAAATATGAGCTTGGCGTTAGCCCAGCAACAATCAGAAATGAAATGTCTGATTTGGAAGAAATGGGTTTTTTAATACAACCTCATACTTCGTCAGGCAGAATACCAACGGACAAAGCATATAGGTATTATGTCGATGACCTTTGGAAAAAAGTCATGGGTTCAAATAATCCGAATATAAGCCAACTAAAAAATATAATTGAAGAAAAATCTGAAGAGATGGATTCGGTTTTTAAGAATTCAGTTAGAATATTGTCTCAATTTACTAAGTATACATCATTTATAATAGCACCCCAGTTGAAACAATCTACAATTAAGCGTATTCAACTTGTGCCTATTACCGATAAAAGAATACTTCTTGTCTTAGTATTACAAAATAATATAGTTAAACAAGTGATGCTTAATTTAAACAATCCAATTCCTTTGGACCAAATTGATAAAATATCTGCATCGTTGTCAGAAAAGCTTAATGGATATAAATTAGAAGATATGGATTCTATTAAGGATAGTTTAATACAGGAGCTTTACCATTTAAGAGAAGGCAGCACTGAATCTCTGTTAGTAATGTTGCCGTTTTTAATGGAGCAAATAAGCAAATTCGAAGACTTTAATGTTTATTCGGATGGATTAACAAATATTTTAGATTTACCTGAATACAATGACGTTGTCAAAGCAAGAGAATTTATTTCATTTGTTGAAGATAAAAACAGTTTGGCAAAGTTATTTCAATTTACTGGAGAAAATGATTTAAACATAAGCATTGGTCGGGAAAATGAATATGAAGAATTAAGAGACTGTAGTTTAATTACTGCGACATATAAATTAAACGGCAAGCTAATAGGTAAAATCGGAGTAATCGGACCAACCAGAATGGATTACAATAAGGTTATTTTAACCGTAAAATCCATATCGAATGCAATGAATGAAATAATAAGTCATAACTTTGACGAAGAAAATAAGGAGTGAAGAAATGGCAAGCAAAAAAAAAGAGGCACAAGAAAACTTGAAAAATGAAAAGGTGCTAAATGAAGAAGAAAAAAAAGAAGCTTCAAATAGCCAAAATGAAGAAACGACAGAAAATGGTGAAAATACTGAAGTAAAAGATTCTGAGAAAGAAGATGCAGCACAGGCAGAAATAAAGAGTCTTAATGACAGATTGTTAAGATTGCAGGCTGATTTCCTTAATTATAAAGCAAGAACCGAAAAAGAAAAAATATCAACCTACACAGGTGCTGTTGCTGATATAATATTGGAGTTGCTTCCTGTTTTAGATAATCTTGAAAGAGCAATATCGGCTGACAATTCATCAGACGGAAACTCCTTCAAGGAAGGCGTACAGATGGTTTATAATCAGTTTATGGGAATTCTTGATAAGAAGGGCTTAAAGGAAGTTGAAGCATTACATAAACCATTTGATCACAATGTTCATTATGGGGTAGCATTTGAGGAAAGTGATAAATTTGAAGACGGAACAGTAATTGATGTTCTGCAAAAAGGTTATACTGTTAATGACAAGTGTATCAGACCAGCAATGGTAAGAATTTGCAAGAAGTAAATGTCATTCTGAGGCAAAGCTGATGAATTTCATAATAAATTAAAAAATAAATTATATTCAAATATATGGAGGAAAATAATGAGTAAAGTTATAGGAATTGACTTAGGAACAACAAACTCTTGTGTAGCTGTTATGGAAGGCGGAGAAGCCGTTGTTATAGCTAATGTAGAAGGCAAAAGAACAACACCTTCAATCGTTGCATTTACAAAAGATGGAGAAAGATTAGTAGGAGAAACTGCAAAAAGACAGGCTGTTACTAATCCTGACAAAACAATTGCTTCAATAAAAAGAGAAATGGGTTCAGACCACAAAGTAAGAATTGACTCGAAAACATACACACCACAAGAAATATCTGCATTTATACTTCAAAAATTAAAGGCAGATGCAGAAAGCTATCTTGGAGAAACAGTTACAGAAGCAGTTATCACTGTTCCGGCATATTTCTCAGACAGCCAAAGACAAGCAACTAAGGATGCAGGTAAAATTGCTGGACTTGAAGTAAAAAGAATTATAAACGAACCAACAGCTGCAGCTCTTGCATACGGTGTTGATAAAGAAGATCACATGCAGACTATAATGGTTTATGACCTAGGTGGAGGTACATTCGACGTTTCAATACTTGAAATTGGAGAAGGAGTATTCGAGGTTAAAGCAACAGCAGGAAATAATAAGCTTGGCGGAGATGATTTCGACCAAGTAGTAATAGATTACTTAGCAGAACAATTCCAAAAAGAAAATGGAGTAGATTTAAGAAAAGACAAAATGGCACTTCAAAGATTGAAGGAAGCTGCAGAAGCAGCTAAAAAAGAATTGTCAAGCGCGATGAGTTCAAACATAAATCTGCCGTTTATAACTGCAACTCAGGATGGACCAAAACACTTGAATATGGACCTTTCAAGAGCAAAATTCAATGAATTGACTGCATTCTTAGTTGAAAAAACAGTTGAGCCAGTTAAAAAGGCAATGTCAGATTCTAAATTAACAGCTAATGATATTGATAAGGTATTATTGGTAGGAGGCTCTACAAGAATTCCAGCTGTACAAGATGCAGTAAAAAGATTAACTGGTAAAGACCCTCACAAAGGAATCAACCCAGATGAATGTGTTGCTTTGGGAGCAGCAATCCAAGGTGGAGTTTTGACAGGAGAATTCGGTACTGACATATTGTTGGTAGACGTTACTCCATTATCACTAGGTATCGAAACATTAGGTGGCGTATTTACAAAATTAATAGACAGAAATACAAGAATACCATCCAAGAAGAGCCAGGTGTTCTCAACAGCTGCAGACAACCAGCCGGCAGTTGACATTCACGTATTACAAGGTGAAAGACAAATGGCTGATGCAAATATATCACTAGGCAGATTCCAATTATCAGGAATAGTTCCTGCTCCAAGAGGAATTCCACAAATCGAAGT